>CBJLVJ010000483.1:0-3660 GCA_966426465.1 uncultured bacterium
ACCACTGTCGCGCGCGGGCTCGAGCAGGCCCAACTGGCTTCACAGCTCCGTCGGCGGGTGCGCGAGCTCGAGCTGGCCAACGAAACCAATCGGGTGTTGAACCTCGAGCTGGAGGCGCGTGTCGAGCAGGCCACGGCCGCGCTGCGTCAGGAGATGCACGCCAGGTCTGAGTTCATGTCGACGGTGTCGCACGACCTCAAGTCGCCCCTGACGTTCATCAAGGGCATGGCCAACCTGCGCAGGCGTCGGGCGGTGGCGGCGCCCGAAACGCGGCCGCTGATCGACGCGCTGGAGCAGATCGAGGCCACCGCCGGACGCATGGCGCAGCAGCTGGACGAGCTGGTGGATGCCAGCCGTCTGGAGAGCGGCACGCCGCTCGAGCTGCACCGCGACAAGGTCGACCTGGTCGCGCTGGCGAACAAGGCGGTCGTCCAGCATCAGCACACGACCGACCGCCATGCGCTGCACGTCTCGACGCGCTTGCCGCAGCTGATCGGCGAGTGGGACGAGCTGCGGTTGGGGCGCGTGCTGGACAACCTGCTCGACAACGCGGTGAAGTACAGCCCGCGCGGCGGCAGCATCAAGGTCTCGATCGGCACCGGCGAGGATGGCGCCGCCGTATTGAGCGTCAGCGACCGCGGTGAGGGCATCCCCGCGTCCGATCTGCCACACATTTTCGAGCGCTTCCGCAGCGGCGAGAACGTCGAGGGCCGCATCCCGGGCACGGGCATCGGCCTGGCCGGCGTGCAGCGCATCGTCGAACAGCACCAGGGCACGATCGCGGTGAACAGCAAGGTGGGCGTGGGCACGACCATTACGATCACCCTGCCGCTCGAACCCACGCCTGTGTGAGGCTATAGAGGCGCGCGGCGTCGGCCGATGGTCATAAAGAGGGCCTGCGTACAGCGATGATCAGCCAGTCCGAGATCGAAGCACTGCTCCAGTCGCTGGCGCGCGACCAGCGGGTGAATGTGTGCGTGGGCGACCCCGAGCGCCGCACATGGTTTCGCGCGCAGGTCGTCTCGCACGACGCAGCCAGCGGCCGGCTGGTGTTGACCTGCTATATGGATCGGCCCTCCGACCGGCCTCTGGAGCCGGGCGAGCGGGTCCTGGTCGCGGCCGAGCGGATGGACAACGAGCTTCAGTCGGCGCCGATGGACGTCGAGCAGTGCGGCGAGGGCCCCAACGCGCGCGTGCAGCTACGCATAGCTGGCCTGTGGCAAGCCGAGGACGAACGTCGGCACCAGGCGCGCGTCCGCCTGCGCATCGTGCCAACTCGCGCTCGACGCTGGGTTGGCGGAGCCTGGCACGACATCGACGCGACGGTCATCGACGTCGGCTCACGGGGCGTCGGCCTCAGCCTGGACCAGACCGTCAAAATTGGCGACCGGCTATCCCTGGTGATCCCGTTGGCCGATGGACAACCCGACCTGCGCGTCACGGTGGAGCTGCGCCACGCGCGCGAGGAGGCGACGGCGAGCGGCCGTTGGCGGGCTGGCGGCTTGTTTCGTAATCTGCCACCCGCCGACCACGAGCGGGTGATCCGCTTCATCTTTGCCGAGCTTCGTACACGCCAGCGGCTATAATCGCGGGTCCATGTCAGGCGAGTTGATCCGGCTGATGCCCATGCATCGCGCTCGTCTGTCGGTCCAGTCGGCCGACGGGTAACCCCGTCGCGCCCTGCTGCAGACGAGCGGCCCCGCCGTGTGCGGGGCATTTTGTTGCCCACTGACCTCCCGCTCGATCTCCGACGAGGGCCGCTGCCGTGACCGCTTCCTACCTGACCACACCGATTTACTACGCCAACGACGTGCCCCATATCGGGCATGCCTACACCACCATTGCCGCCGATGCCATCGTCCGCTATCGGCGCCTGCGCGGCGACGACGTGTTCCTCCTGACCGGCACCGACGAGCACGGCGTCAACATCGAACGCATCGCCGCGGAGCGCCACATCGCACCTCAGGCGCAGGTGGATGCCGTCGCCGCGAAGTTCGCCGAGCTCTGGACCGGGCTCGACATCAGCTATGACCGATTCATCCGCACGACTGAGCCTGCGCACCGCCGCGCCGTGCTGGCCTTCTGGGAGCGGCTGCGGGCCAGCGGCGACCTGTATCGCGCGGTGTACGAAGGCACGTACTGCGCCCGGTGTGAGGCCTACTACCAGCCTGAAGAGCTTCACGACCAGCAGGACTGCCCTGTCCACGGTCTGCCGTGCGACCGGGTCACCGAGCAAAACTGGTTCTTCCGCCTGTCGCGCTACCAGGACGCGCTCGAACAACTCGTACGCGACACCGATTTCGTCCAACCGGCGACGCGCCGCAACGAGATCCTCGGTGTGCTGGGCCAGGGCTTGCGCGATTTTTCGGTAACTCGCCGGCTGGTGCGCTGGGGAGTTCCCGTGCCGGACGCTTCCGAGGAAGTGATTTACGTCTGGGTCGACGCCCTGGCGAACTATCTCACGGGGGTGGGCTACCCGGATGATACCGACACGTTCGAGCGCTACTGGCCGGCTGAGCTGCACCTGGTCGGCAAAGAGATCATTCGGTTTCATTGCCTGTACTGGCCGGCGCTGTTGCTTGCCGCCGGCCTGCCGCTGCCGCGGCGCGTCTTCGCCCACGGCTGGCTGACACTGGACGGCAAGAAGATCTCGAAAACCACGGGCAACGTGGTCGATCCGCATGCGCTGCTGGCCGAGCTCGGCGCTGACGCGGTGCGTTACTACTTCCTGCGCGCGATCCCGTTTGGCCATGACGGCGATTTCACGCGCGCGGCGATCGGCGCCCGCTACCGAGCCGACCTGGCTAACGATTTCGGCAACCTGGTCCAGCGCGCCACGTCGCTGGCCGCTCGGCATCCGTGGATCGCCTCGGGCGAGGGTGGTCCCACCGGAGCCGACGAGAGGCGCCTGCGCGACGGCGCCGGGCGGCTTGCCGAGCGCGTCGCCGAGGCCTTCGATGCCCTGGCGCTCCATGAGGCGGCCGCCGCGGTGGGATCGTTCGTGTCCGAGGTCAACCGCTACGTCGATTCGACCGCTCCGTGGACGTTAGCGCGGGACGGCGATGGCGAGCGGCTCTCGGCGGTGCTGGCGCACATCGTCGAGGCAACCCGACTGGCGGCCTGGCACTATGCGCCGTTCATACCGCGGGCCGCCGCTGAGGCGCACTGCCGCCTGGCAGGTACGCCGCCCGCACCCGGCGGCGGCAGCTTCGATCCCGCGCGCACAGCCGTGGTGCGCGTGGGCCCGCCCCTGTTTCCGCGACTACCCGAGCAGGTCGGTAGTGGAGGCTGTTAATTCCGTGTTCGAGGCGTGTGTCGACTAGGATTCCGATGCAATGCTCTGGGGGCGATTTCTGGCGGTGGGTGTCGGCCTCGTGGTCGCGCTGGCGGCGATGGGCTGTTCGGCGCGGGCGCAGACGCCACGACCGCTGACCTACGTCGCCATCGGCGCCTCAGACGCCGTCGGCGTAGGCGCGCGCGACCCCGAGACTGAAGGCTGGGTGCCCCAGTTTGGCGCGCGGCTCGGCCCGAACGTGCGCGTCGTCAACCTGGGTGTGAGCGGCTCAACGCTGGGCCAGGCGCTCGACGAGCAGGTCGGGCCTGCCCTCGACGCCCACCCGGACGTGGTCACGGTCTGGTTAGCCGTCAACGACCTGAATG
>CBJLVJ010000484.1:0-3654 GCA_966426465.1 uncultured bacterium
GCGGCGCGCTCGCTCGCTTCGGATGCCGCCGCCTGCAGAATCTCCTCGGGATGTCCGCCGCGGAACTCCACCCATGCCGCCTGGACGATCGCCTGGATCAGTCCCGCCAGTGGCGCCGCGAAAAGCGCGCCCCAGACGCCGAACAGCTCTGTCCCGGCGACCAGCGCGACCAGGCCAGTCGCCGGATGGATGCCGACCGCCTGGCCCATGATCCTTGGCCCGACCACGTCGCCTTCAATGATGTGGACCAGCACAAAGTAGCCCAGCACGATCAGCGGTCGGACCGGCTCCTGGAACTGGACGATGGCGATCAGCACCGCCGCGGCGCCTGAAATGAAGACGCCCAGCACCGGCACGAATTCCATGAAGAAGGCGAGCACGCCGAGCAGTACGGCGTACGACACCCCCAGCACGGCCAGCCCCCCGCCGACGAGTACGCCGATGAGCGCCGCCAGCGTGAGCACGCCGCGGACGTAGCCGCCCACGACCTGGTTGACCACGGCCACGAGCAGCTGCGCCCGCGCCCGCGTCCGGCCGCCGGGTGTCTCGCTCTTGAGCCAGCCGGCGATACGCGCGCCGTTGGAGCACAGGTAGATGCTCAGGATCAACACCAGCACCAGGTCGACGACCGTGCCGAAGAACGCTGCGATGCGCGGGATCAGGTCGCCGGCGATCGCCCCCGCCACCGCCTGGAGCTCGCCGAGCGCCTGGCGCTGCACCTCGCCGAGCCAGCCGGGCGGCACCCCGAGTGGCACCAGCAGACCCTCGACTTGCGGCTGTAACGCCTGCGCCTGCTGGGCGTAGTCGGGCAGATTGTGGACCAGCGCGCTCGTCTGGGCCACGGCCGTGGCCACCACGTAGGCGCCGAAGCCGAACACGACGCCCAGACCGACGATGTACGCCAGGGCGATGGCCAGCGGTTGAGGCACGCGCCTGGCAAACAGTCTGGCCAGCGGCGTGAAGGCAAACGCCAGGACCGCGGCCAGCACCACGAGCAGGATGGTCCTGGTCAGGTGGCCGAGCAGCCAGCCGATGAGCACCAGCACCGCCAGCCAGGTCAGCACGATCAGTGGCAAGAGGAGCGCGCGCAACCATGACGACGGCACGGCAGGTGGCGGTGGCGCCAGCACGACTCCATCCTCGCATGAACCGCGCCATCACGCGCACGTGGGTCGCGCGCGGGCCGCTCGGCTAGCATCTGCCCACAAAGGAGGAGACCACCGTGGCCATCGAGACCCGCGCACGGGCGAAGCGCCAGGGGCCCGGCAGTCAAAATACCGCCGGCCTGGACCTGGACGAGCTTCGCCAGTTGTGGCTCAAGCCGCTCTGGCTGGTGCTGGGCGACGCCTTCACCGCCGAGCCGAACACCCAGATCGTGCCCCACATCTGGAAGTGGTCGGACGTGCGCCCGCGCATCCTCGAGGCCGGTCGACGCATCTCAGCCGAGGAGGCCGAGCGGCGGGTGCTGATGTACTTGAATCCAGGCCTGGAGGGCAGGCCCGGCGCCACCCAGACGCTGTTCAGCGGTATCCAGCTGATCATGCCGGGCGAGATCGCACCCACCCATCGTCACGTGCCTTCCGCGCTGCGCGTGGTCGTCGAGGGCAACGGCGCGTACACCACCGTCTCCGGCGAAAAGACGTTGATGCGGCCGGGCGATTTTGTCACCACGCCCAACTGGGCCTGGCACGACCATGGCAACGAGTCCGAGCAGCCGATGATGTGGCTCGATGGCCTGGATATGCCGTTCATCCTGGCCCTCAACGCGATGTTCTACGAGGAGCTCGGCAACGGCTACGAGATCCAACCGGTGGTCAAGGAGCTCGACGATTCGCAGTCCCGGTACAACCGTGGCTTTCGGCCCCACAACGACCGCTTTTCCGGCAACTACTCGCCAATCCTGAATTATCGCTACCAGGACGTCCGCGAGACGCTCGAGCTGATGGACCGCGACGGTGACGCGCAGTTGGACGAGGAGGGGGTGATGCTCGACTACATCAATCCGCTCACCGGCGGTCCGACGCTGCCGACCATCGACGCGCACGCGCAGCTGATTCGCCCGGGCGAGCACACCCGGGCGGTGCGCGACACCGCCAGCCGCATCTACCACGTCCTGGACGGTCGGGGGACGAGCATTATCGGCGGCAAACGGCTGGAGTGGGAGAAAGGCGATACGTTCTGCGCGCCGACCTGGGCCTGGCGCGAGCACCTCGTCGATGCTCGGGAGGCAGCCGGCGTGCTGTTCTCGTTCGACGACGCGCCGATCCAGCGACCCTTCTCGCTCTACCGCCGCCAGGTGCTCATGGAGGGTAGCGGCAAGCAGGCGGACCTCTAAACCGAGGGCGCCGACGCGCGACCACTAGAATCAGCACGGCATGGGCGAAGTCGTCCGTCCGCGCGCGCGAGCCGGGCTCCTGCCGCCACCACCCTCGTTGCTGGTGGCGCTGCGGCCACGCCAGTGGACCAAGAATGGGCTGCTGTTCATCGCGCTCGCCTTCACGCTGAACCTGCAGCAGCCCGGACTGGTGCTCCGGACGCTTGCCGCCTTCGCGTGCTTCTGCGCCCTCTCGAGCGCCGGCTACCTCCTCAACGACGTGGTCGACGTCGAGGCCGATCGCGCTCATCCGACCAAGCGGCTGCGGCCCATCGCGGCCGGCCAGGTGCCAGTCTCGCTGGCGCTCGGCCTGGGCATCGGCCTGGTTGTGGTCGGGCTCGGCGCCGCGTTCCTGTTGGGCCTGCTGTTCGGGCTGCTCGCGCTGGCGTACACGCTGCTCACCGCGGTCTACAGCACGACGCTCAAGCACATCGTCCTGCTGGACATCTTCGGCCTGGCCGGCGGTTTCGTTGTCCGCGCGGCAGCCGGCGCCGTAGCCATCGACGTGCCCATCTCTCCCTGGCTGTACATCGCGACGCTGCTGGGTGCGCTGCTGATCGCCCTCGGCAAGCGCCGCACGGAGCTCGAGACGCTGGGCGTCGAGGCGGCGGTCGGCCATCGCCGCAATCTCGAGTCCTACTCGCTCGAATTCATCGATCAGTTGATCGTGGTCATCAGCAGCGCTGCGTTGATGACCTACGCGCTGTACACCTTCTCAGCCGAGAACCTGCCCAGGAACCACTCGATGATGGTGACCATTCCGGTGGTGCTCTATGGGCTGTTCCGCTACCTGTTTCTGGTGCGACAGGGCGACGTTGGCGCTTCGCCAGAAGACCTGCTGTTCCGCGACCGGCCGCTGTTGATCGCGGTGGCACTCTGGGCGCTGCTGTCGGTCACGATGCTGTATCTCGGTCGGTAACGCTCAGCGCGACCAGACCGCAGCCGACTACCGCCAGACCGGCCGCCAGCGTCAGGTCGGCCGGCGTCCAGCCTGATGGATCGGCGCCGTACAGCATCGCAAACGGCGGCTCGACCACGCTGAGCGCCAGCGCGTACAGGCCGCCAGCGAACGCCGCCCGGCAGGGGCCGATGCGCCGATCCACCGAGCGAAGGCGTTTCCGCCGGAGACGGTTACGCCACGGCCAGGTGTGGACGAGCCGCGTGAGATCGGCTGCGCGGGCCCACAGACCGAGGTCGAAGGCCAGCGCGGCCACCAGCAGCAGCGGGGGTGGATCGAGCGCGGGCTCGACCAGGCTCATCAGCGTGCGCGGCATCAGGTA
>CBJLVJ010000485.1:0-3653 GCA_966426465.1 uncultured bacterium
CAGGACGCCGAGGGCAGTTTCAGTCTCGAGCCGATTCAGCGCATGACGGGCGACAGCCACTTCGGCGACGCCGTGCGTCTGACACTGATTTTTGCGGGCGTGGTCATCCCACTCCAGACGGTGCTGGCGCTGGCGATGGCCCTGATCCTCAACAGCGGGCTGCGCGGCGCTGGCTTCTTCCTGTACGTCTGGGCCGTTCCGCTTGGCATCTCGGATCTCGCTTCCGGCGTGGTGTGGTTGGCCATCTTCACGGACCGGGGCTATCTGAACTCGGTGCTGGCATCCCTGGGTTTGAGCGACGTCGGGTTCTCGTTTCTCAGCTATGAGCACCCGGTCAGCCTGTTCCTGTGCGCTGCCATCGCCGAAGTGTGGCGCGCCACCTCTATCGTGATGGTCATCTTGTTGTCGGGGCTCCAGGTGATTCCCAGAGACTACGGCGAAGCGGCCGAGGTCTTTGGCGCCACCGCCTGGCAACGCTTCCGCTATGTGACGCTACCGCTGCTGCGTCCGAGCATGCAGGTCGCGCTCATCCTGCGGACGATCCTCGCCTTCCAGGTATTCGCCGTGGTGATCGCCCTGGCCGGACGTCAGCTGCCCGTGCTGGCGGAGGAGGCGTACCGCTGGTACTACGACCTGCGGAGTCCGAACGTCGCGGCTGCAATCTCGCTGCTGATCATGCTCTTCTCGTTCGCGTTCGCCGCACTCTACTTGCGGGTGCTGCGTGTCCGCGAAGCCGAGCTGGGGAGGTAGGCGTGTCGGCTTCAGTGGCCCTATCTCCGGCGGCCGCGGATGCGCCGCCGGTGCTGGCGCGACCGGCTCGACGTGCGCGCGTGGAACTGTATGTCGGGGCGATTCTGATCACGTTGTTCATTCTGCTGCCCATCTATTTGATCGCCACCGCCGCGTTCAGCCCACGCGCGGTTTTGAACGGGTTCCCCAAGTCGATCGTTCCCACCGTGCTGTCGGCCGAAACGATGCAGGCGTTCCTGGCCACGCGCGGCGTTGGCTCGTCCGTTGTCAACAGCATCATCGTGGGCGGTATTACGCTTTTGCTGTCGACTGCCATTGGCGCACCGGCCGGCTACGCGCTCGCCCGCTTCGGCTTCCGCGGCCGCGACGCGTTCCAGCTGGTCATCCTGATGACACGGGCCTTCCCCATCGCCATTCTGGCGGTGCCGCTGACGGTCACGTTCATTCAGTGGGGCCTGTATGACACGGTGTGGGCGGTCGCCCTGGTCCATACGGCCCTCGCGCTACCAACAACGGTGCTGATCACCGCCAGCATCTTCGTCTCGGTCCCCAACGACCTGGAGGAAGCTGCCCTGACCATGGGCTGCACGCCCATGGGCGCATTCACGCGCGTCGCGCTGCCACTCGCGCTGCCCGGCATCGCGGCGGCGTCGATCTTCACGTTTGTGCTGTCGTGGAACGAAGTATTTGCGTCCGTCATCCTCACCGTCAGCAATCGAACGCTGCCAGCGCAGGTGCTCTCGGCCCTGAACGATTCGCCGCTGCCCTATCGCTTCGCGGGTGGATTCGCGTTGATCGTGCCGGCGCTGATTTTCATCTTTTTCATTCGTCGCTACCTGTTCAACATGTGGGGGCGGGTCGTCCGATGACTACCGATGGCTGAGATCCGTATCGAGCGCATCACCAAAACGTACCCGGGGGGCAAGGCGCCGGCCGTGCGGGACGTGTCGCTGACGATCGATGACAACGAGTTCATGGTGTTGCTGGGTCCCTCCGGCTGCGGCAAAACCACGTTGCTGCGCATGGTGGCCGGCCTGGAGTACCCGGACTCCGGGCGCATCCTGATCGGCGACCGCGACGTCACGAACCTGCCGCCCCGCAAGCGAGAGATCGCCATGGTCTTTCAGAGCTACGCGGTCTTCCCGCACATGACGGTGTTCGACAACATCGCCTTCGGCCTGCGCATGCAACGGCGGCCGGCCGATGACATCCGACGCCGGGTGGAACGAGCCGCGGGCCTTCTCCAGCTGGAGCCGTACCTGGGACGCTATTCGGCCCAGTTGAGTGGGGGCCAGCGCCAGCGCGTGGCCGTGGCGCGCGCCATCGTCATGGAGCCCAAGGTGCTGCTGATGGACGAGCCGCTGTCGAACCTGGACGCGCTGTTGCGGCTCCAGTTTCGCGCCGAGCTCAAGAAGCTGGTCAGCGACGTCAAGACCACCACCATCTACGTGACGCACGACCAGGTCGAAGCGCTGAGCCTGGGCGACCGCATCGCGGTGATGCGCGACGGTCAAATCCTCCAGGTGGCGGAGCCCATGACGGTATACGACCACCCCGCGACGCGGTTCGTCGGCGGCTTCATCGGGAGTCCGCCCATGAACTTCCTGCAGGGCTCCGCCAGTCGGGCCAATGGTCAGGCGCGGGTGGCGATTGGCGGCCAGAGCCTGACGGCGCCGGCCGAGGTGGCGGACGCCCAGGAGGTGCTGGTCGGCATCCGCGCCGAGTATCTCCAGGCCTCGGTCGATCGGCCCTCCACGCCAGGCGCACTGCGCGCCGAAACTGTCGTGGTCGAACCGCTCGGTTCGCACCTGCTGCTGACGGCCGATGTCGAGGGCCAGATCCTCAAGGTGGTGACGCGCACCGATTTTCCGGTACGGGCGGGCCAGACGATCTGGCTGACACCGGAGTCCGACAAGCTGCGCTGGCTGCGCTCCACGGACGGCCTGGCGCTCAACGGTGGGAACAGCCCTGCCTGAGCTGCGGGACGCGGCGCTGGCGGTCCTGCGTGGGAATGACCTGGGCGACTGGACCAGGCCTGCTCCACGGCTGTATCCGCACCAGTGGAGCTGGGACAGCGCATTCATCGCCATCGGTCTGGCCCACGTCGACCCGGATCGGGCGCTGCGCGAGCTGGAGGTGCTGTTCGAGGCGCAGTGGACCGACGGGCGCGTCCCGCACATCGTGTTCAACCCGGACGCGCACGACTATTTCCCCGGTTCCGACATCTGGGCGACTGCCTCACTCAGCGCCGCCGCGCCAGGTGCGCCGCAGACCAGCGGACTGGTGCAGCCACCGGTGCACGCGCTGGCCGCGTGGCAGCTCTCGGTGCTCGCCGGCGACCGGCTTCGTCCCCGGCTGGCGTCGCTGTACCCGAAGCTGTTTGCCTGGCACGGCTACCTGGCCAACGTGCGCGACCCGGAGGGTAGCGGCCTGCTTTCCATTTATCACCCCTGGGAGAGCGGCACCGACAACTCGCCGCGTTGGGATGAACCGCTCAGTCGCGTCCAGGTTGGGCAGCTTCCACCCTACCAGCGGCATGACCTGAAGCACGTCGCCGACGCCTCGGAGCGGCCCACCCAGGCGGAGTACGACCGCTACCTGTGGCTCGTGCAAAGCCTCAAGGCAGCCTGCTACGACGACGCGGTGGCGCACCGCGACCATCCGTTTCTGGTCCGCGACACGTTGATGAGCGCCATCTTTGCGCTCGCCAGCGATGCCCTGGCGCGGCTGGCGCGTTGGCTCGGCGCACCCGACTCGGAGGTGGTCGAGCTGGACGAATGGGTCAGGCGAAGCACCCACGCAGTGGAGGCTGCCTGGCATGCGGAGTCGCGTCTCGCGCTGGACTTCGACGTCCGCGCCGGCCAGCCGGTGCGCGTGCGCACCTGCGCCGGACTGGCGCCGAT
>CBJLVJ010000486.1:0-3650 GCA_966426465.1 uncultured bacterium
GTGTGGCGGCGTCAGCAGCCTCCGCTGGGTTGCCCGCGGGCCACTTAGAGCCGTCTGCGGCGCCCGCCGTCCGCGCAGGATGACGTAGTGCTCCGGTCCATCAAGCGCCGCCAGCGCCTCTGCCAGCAACGTGGCGTAGCGTGCGATGCCCGCCGCGTACCCCACCAGCCGCGCGTCCAGCGCAATGACGGGCTCAGCCAATCCAGATCAGCGGCTGCGAGCGCTGCGCGGCCTCAGTGCGAGCTGCGGCCGCTTGTAGGGCGCCGCGTCGATGCGGCACACCGTGCACAGGTCCGGGTCGAGAAGCCGCGACAGAATCCGCAGCTCCTGGCTCGGCGCGCGTGGAACCACCGCCGTGCGGTCGAGCGGCTGGTTGGTGGTGATCACCGTCGGCAGTCGGGCGTTGAAGCGATAGTTCAACAGCTGAAAGAGCTTCTCCTCGGCCCAGGGGGTCGACGAGTGCGCGCCGTAGTCGTCGAGAATGACCACCTCGGCGTTGCGGATGGCGTCAAAGCCGCGGTCATACGTGACGTTGCTGTCTGGCGCGTACGTTGCACGCAGGTAGTCGAGCAGGTCTGGGGCGGTCTTGAAGAGTGTTTGCAGGCCGTGCTCGTCGCGCTCGTTCTTGATCGCGGCTGCCAGGTGGGTCTTGCCGCAGCCCACGGCGCCCTGCAAGACGAGCCACCCGCGCGGCGTGGCGGCGAACTCCCAGGCCTCGCGGTACGCGTCCATCAGCGTCTGGTTCGCGCCGTAGTCGAAGCTGGCGAAGGTGCACGCCTGCAGGCCAGGCGGCCACATGTCGGCCAGCGAATCGATCAGCGAGTGGTCCGTGTTGATCACGTCGATACGCCAGACGCGACGGTCCTCGAGCCGCGCGCGCAGCCGCTCGTCGAGCTGGCTGATCGGCTCGTTGGTGGTGATCACCGTCGGCAGGTTGGCCGTGTAGCGGTGATTCATGATCTGAAACAGCTTTTCCTGGGCCCACTGGGTGCTGCTCTGGGTGCCCATGTCGTCCAGGATCAACAAGGGCGATGCTTTGACCGTCTCGAACAGATCGTCGTACGACACGTCGCCGCCCGGCGCGAACGTGGCGCGCAGGTGGTCGAGCAGGTCCGGTACGACGGTGAAGAACACCTCCGTGCCGAGCTCGATCTGGCGGTTGGCGATGGCCGCCGCCAGGTGGGTCTTGCCGCAGCCAGGCGGTCCGCACAGCAGGAGCCAGAAGGGTGGCTCCTCGGCGTAACGGCGGCAGCCCTCCAGGGCATCCCTGAGCCGCCGCTGGTTGGGCTCGCTGAGCTGGCCGCGGCCGCCGGGATGGAAGTTGTCGAAACTGCGGTCGGCCAGCGCGCCGATCTGGCTGCGCCGCCTGAGCCGATCGCGGACCTCACCCTCGCGACACGAGCATGCGATCGCCCGCCCGAAATCGGCGTGCCCCAGCGGCACGTCCTTGCGCACGAAGCCGAAGTCTTTGCAGATCGGACAGCTCGGCTCGGCGTCAGCCTCGGCTGGCTCGGCCGGTGAGCTTGCAGCCCCCCGCGGCCGAATGCGCGCGATGGCATCCCCCAGTCGCTCCATCTACGAGCGATACACCTCGAGGTCCAGAAACTTCGTGGTCCGTTCCAAAAACAGCAGCTGCACCTGCCCGGTCGGCCCATTGCGATGCTTGGCCACGATGATGTCCGCCACGCCTTTCTTGTCCGTATCAGGGTTGTACTTCTCGTCGCGATAAATGAACACCACCACATCCGCATCCTGCTCGAGCGAGTTCTTCACAATCAAGCCATTTGCGACGAAGTTGTGCAGACCCTGAACCGTCAGGTCGTAGACGTCCTCGATACCACACGGCTCGATCCCGTCCACCTCGTCCCAAAACACGTCACTGGAAGCTAGCGCGGCCAAGCCGTCGTCGGCCATGATCGACGCGACTGCGGCCGTCGCCGAGCGGTCCAGCGACACACTACGAAACTCTGCACGAGAGTACCGGTGACCGATGGCTGCAGCCGAAGCGCGATAGGCATCCGCGCTGGTTAGCAGTCGCGTCAGTGTCTCGCGATCCCACGCTGCTACCGGGATCGTGTCCAAATGAGTTCTTGTCCGTCGCTCGGCAAACAAGGAACCAATCGTCGTTGCGGCGCTGGTCTTCTGCCGACCAAGCACTCCAACCGTGGATAGGAACCCCTCAATGTGGTCGCGTGAGCGAATATTGATGTGCCAGCTGGGACGACCGCGCTTCTGAGGCCATTCACGTGTGTTAGAGGCGATTCCTAGCCGCAGCAGTAGCCAGTGCACATCCCTCGCGAGCTGCGGGCTACTCGTGCTGTAGTAGAGCTGGGGGAACGCGTAGGCACGCGGCTGACTAACGCGGACGCAGCCATCGGTCGCCCAGAGATGACGCAGGAACCGTGCTATCCCTGGGTCGGGCTGGCGGAATACCTCGTCCGGCACACACTTTTCGTAGCTACGGAGGTCAAGGACGCCGAGCGATTCGAGCCATTCGCAAACGGGGTTCCGCCGCCGGTGCGTCAAGTGAAAGCTGGGCGGCAGATACACCTGGTACCACGAACGCTCCCTGTGGATTCGCGGTGCCACCGACTCTCCAAAGATCTCTCGCGCAAGGTCTGTCACCGCCGAGGCGAGCGACGGATCCACGGTGGTGTACTGCACTGCGTGCTTCCGCAAAGTGCACCCGTCGCCGATCAGGTGCCCCAGAAGGGCAAGTTCGCTGCCCGACATCGTCGGCTCGGCTGGTCCTGGCGGTTTCCGTGGCCCCGCGATGCGGTCGCCCGGTGCAAGCTCATCCAGCCTCCGCCAACCTGTGGGCGTGTAGAAGGGGTGATAGGAGGTCGCGCGGATTGTGCGCCCGGATCGGGTCCTCAGAAGGAATACACGCTTGCGCCCAGTCGGGAAGGAATTGATAACCGCCCGTCGCTCCAGCTTCCATGTCTCCGGATTCAGCGCTAGGACGTTGAAGCCGACTCGGCCCACGAGGCTGTCAAGGCGTCGCTGGACGCCCTCATCGGGTAGATAGATCAGCGTATCTCCCGTCAGGCAGCCGCTCTCGCGTAAGTCGGACAGCTGGGGGATGTGGGGCGTGCGTTGTTCGACGGCACGGCTCAGTTGGCTCAGGGCGAGCACGGGCACGCGCAGCTCGCGCGCCAGGGCTTTGAGGGCTCGTGAGATCTGGCCAATCTCCTGGACGCGGCTTTCGCCGCCGTCGGTGGCGATCAGCTGCAGGTAGTCGACCACGATCATGTCGAGGGTGTGCTCGGCGGCCAGGCGGCGGGCCTTGCTGCGCAGCTCCATGATCGGGATGGACGGCGTGTCGTCCACCCAGATGGGCGCCTTGGCCAGGTGGTTGACCGCCGCGTCCAGCTTGCGGCTCTCCTGCTCGTTGAGGTGGGCCGACCTGATACGTGGCGAGTCCACCCCGCTTTCCATGCTCAACAACCGCGAAGCCAGCTGCTCGGCCGACATCTCGAGACTGAACACCGCCACCGTCGCGTTGTGCTTGACCGCCGCATTCACCGCCAGATTCAAAGCGAATGAGGTTTTTCCGACGCTCGTGCGGGCGGCGAGGATGATCAGGTCGGTGCGCTGGAAGCCGCCGAGGAGTTTGTCGAGGTCGGTGTAGCCGGTGGGGATGCCGTAGC
>CBJLVJ010000487.1:0-3649 GCA_966426465.1 uncultured bacterium
CTGACCGCAGCCGAGAACGTGGCATTCGTGGCCTCGCTGTTCGGGCTGCTGTGGCCGAAACGCGGTCGCCGCGTGAACGAGATGCTGAAGCTGGTCGAATTGTGGGAGGCTCGCGGCCGACGCGCTCGCCAGCTCTCAGGCGGGATGCAGCGACGCCTCGAGCTCGCCTGTGCCCTGGTGCACGACCCACTGCTGTTGTTCGTGGACGAACCCACAGCGGGACTGGATCCGATCCTGCGCCAGAAGGTCTGGGCAGAGTTCCGGCGTCTTCGCGAGATCGGCCGCACGCTCGTGGTCACCACGCAGGTGGTCAGCGAAGCCGAATATTGCGACTGCGTGGCGCTTCTGTCGCACGGACGACTGGTTGCGTTGGATTCGCCAGATGAGCTTCGTCGCAAAGCGCTCGGCGGCGACGTGATCGAGATCAAGACGGCGCAAGCCTTCGATGGGGTCCAGCTCGAGGAAATGCAGGGCGTGCGCGAGGTGCGTCAGAATGCGCCGCGCCAGTTCCTGGTTATCGTCGATGAAGCAGGTACGAGCATGCCGCGCATCGTTCAGCAGGTCCATGCGCTGGGGGGTGAAGTCGCCTCGAGCACTGAGTACCGACCGTCATTTGACGAGGTCTTCACGGCGATCGTTACCGCCGACGACGGTAACACCGCGGATGCCGCACTGGAGGAGAGCCGTGGGCGCACTGAGCGACGCATTCGTCGGGCTGCTTAAGAGCTGGACGCGGACGACCGCGTTCGTCGGCAAAGAGGTCCTGGAGGTCATCCGTCGGCCGGGGGCGCTGTTCAGCCTCATTTTCGGTCCGTTCCTGATCATGGGTCTGTTCGGGATCGGCTACAGTGGCCAGTACCGGCCGCTTGCCACCGTCCTGGTGGTGCCGTCGTCAGCCAACCTGCCGCGCGACGTCAACTTCTACCAGCAGTACGTCGGCGAGTCGGTGAATGTGGTGGACATCACCGAGGACGTGGAGGGCGCCCGAGCGCGGCTGCAGCGCCAGCAGATCGACCTGCTGGTGATCGCGCCGGCCGACGTGCAGCAGAAATTCTCCAACGGCGAGCAATCGGTGATCGACATCGAATACAACGAGCTCGATCCCGTCCGTGACAACTACGCTCGCTTCATCGCCTTTCGGCAGACCCAGGAGCTGAATCGAGCCATCATCGAGCAAGCGGTCAGCCAGGGCGAGCAGTACGTCCTCCAGACAACCGGGAACCAACCACCAATTGCCATCTCCCCTCAGGTGATCGCCGCCCCGACGCGCGCTGATACGCGCAACCTCGCGCCGATCACGCCGAACGTCGTGGCCTACTTCGCGCCGGCGGTGCTGGCGCTGGTGCTCCAGCACATGGGCGTCACCCTGACCGCGTTGTCACTGGTGCGCGAGCGGCTCAGCGGGGCCATGGACATCTTCCGCGTGGCTCCCGTACGCGCCCTGGAGATCCTGGTCGGCAAGTACCTGGCCTACGCCTTCTTCAATCTGTCGATCGCGGCCGCGATCTCGTTCCTGTTGATCGGAGCGCTGCACGTGCCGCTGCTCAGCCCGCCCGGCCAGATGGCCTGGGTCATCATTCTGCTGAGCTTCGCCGCGGTCGGTCTGGGGCTGCTGATCTCGACCATCGTCGACTCGGAGCGTCAAGCGGTCCAGCTGTCGATGCTGGTGTTGCTGGCGTCGGTCTTCTTCAGCGGCTTCGTACTGCCGCTGGATCAGTTCATCACACCATTGCGCATCGCCGCGTACAGTCTGCCGGTCACGCATGGCATCCAGCTGCTGCAGGACTTCATGCTGCGCGGCGGGACCAACGCTAGCTGGGAGCTGGGTGTGCTCGGCGCGATCGGCGTGGTGCTGTTCTTGTTGACGTCAGTCACCGTCCGCCGCAACTTGCGTTCGGCTACCTGATATAGCTCCCCTGGTCGAGGAAGGTCGCCAGCGCGTCCGCGCTGACCCGGTGGCCATAGGCCGTGAAGTGCGTGTCGATGCGCAAGTAGAGATTTGCCCGGTCCGGCATCGAGCGGAACAGCGGCAGCAGATCGAGCACTGGCACACCCGCGGTCGCGGCCTGCTCGGTGAGGTCGCGCTGCGGCCGGTCCCAGTCAACCTCATCCTCGCGGAAGCGGAAATTGGCGATAGTCCGCGCGCGCATCTGGTCGTCGAACTGGCTCATCTCGGGAATGGCCAGCACGACCACCCGCGCGCCGACCGTCCCGGCCGTTGTGCGGATTTCCGACAGGTAGTGCCCAAACAATGGCCACGCGACGTCCAGCCAGTACGTGCGCGGGCGGTCGCGCAGAATAGTCCATTCGAAACTGGTCAGATTGAGCCGTTGCTGCTCCACGCCCAGCGGCGCCATACCCGGGGCCGTCGAAACGCTCGGATCGATCGGCTCACCGAACAGCTTTCCAAGCACCAGCGAGGTGGCGCGCAGCCCATCCCACACGCCGCGAATCCGCTGCCTCAGGCTCGGCGCTGGCGCGCTCGCGGGCGGGCTGGGCGGCTGGTTTCCGACTGCCTGGGGCAGCGGCTCCGCGGGATGCCAGGGCGCTGGCGCGGGCGGGCCGCTCAGGTTGTTGCGCGGAAACCACGAGCCGCTGTCGTCGACCAGCTGCGCGGCTGCCTGGCCCCAGGTGACGCCTTTCGGGTGTTCGGGCGCGTCGCGATAGCCTGCCGCGGTTGCCAGCACATTTTCCGAGACGTCGTTGCCCACGAACGCGGCGACCACCACCAGGTCGGGCTGCAGCCAGCTCAGATGCCTGGCCAGCAAACCCCGCTCGTTGAAGGTCGTGTAGCCGCCCACGCCCGCGTTGATCACCCGAACGTTGGCGTGGCCAGCCGCGCGTAAGCGCTGTTCGAGGACAGCAGGAAAGGTCTGCTCGTACGGGACCTGGCCGCCCACGGTATAGCTGTCGCCCAGGACCACCACGCGGAACTCACCGGGTGCTTTGCGGTCAGACACGTCGGGTCCAACCATCCCACGGCCGTTCGTGCGCAGTACGCCGTCGTACTCGCTCGTCTTGAGTCGGACACATGTCCCAGGACGCATGCTGTACCCAGCCATCGCGTCCAGGACGTACAGACCCTTCTGCCCCTGCAGCAGCGTGCTCGAGCCGACGCACTGCAGGCCCACGAGGTTCGATGCGCGCAGGTCGGCCACGCGCAGGCCGATCTCAGCCAGAATCGCCACGAACAGGACGGCCGCTGCTAGCAGGACCAACAGTGGCCCGAGCGGAAACGGCCTCGCGCCAGGTTCTGTTCGAGACAAACCGACGCGCCGTGCGGGACGAACAGCCGGAAGGGCCACGTGCGCCAGGCATCGTACTGCGGCGGGGCGATCGATCAAACCGTTTGTACCGTGAGGATTGCGTCATGGTCGCCATGCCGCGCCCATGCGCGCTCTCCTGGACGTCAATGGCCTGATATCCTGCCGCCAACATGGATCGAGGAACCCGCGCTCGAGCGCGTCCCCCCCGTTCCGTCGGGCTTGACCTTGCCGATCGGCTGGCCGTCTCGACCGACCTGATCCACCTGGTCTGGCGTCACAAGCTGTGGTGGATGCTGCCGTTGTTGCTGGCGATGGTGGTCCTGGCCGCGCTGGTCGTGCTCGAAGCCACGCCGATCGGGCCGCTGCTCTACCCCGTCTTCTAG
>CBJLVJ010000488.1:0-3647 GCA_966426465.1 uncultured bacterium
CTACGCCCCAAATCGCGCCGGTGTGGCCCTGCAGGGTCGCCAATGGGCGTCCAGTGTCGATCTCCCACAGCCGCACCGTCCCATCTGCACCGCCGCTCGCCAGCAGGTCGCCGTCCGTCGACACGGCCAAAGTCCAGACCGCGCCGGTGTGGCCTCGCACGGCCCACAGCGGCTTACGGTCCGCTACGCGCCACATCCACACTTCCCCGGCCGCTGTCCCCACGGCCAGCAACACGCCGTCGCCAGTCGTCGCCACTGACAAAGGCAAGCCAAAGGCGTCGGCGAGAACGGTCTCAGCCAGGTGGGCGCCGACGAGGCTGGCCTCCTGGGCGTCCACCTGCGCCAGGTAAACCTGCCGAAGCGCCAGATGGGACAGGTCCAGCCCACGCAGGTCGCCGCGCAGCAACCGCAGAAGGTTGATCACGTTTCCAGGCCCATAGCCCTGCTCGGCTAGCGGCCGACCACGCCAGCCTTCCAGCAGGCCCAGCAGCCGCTGCTCCGCCGCTCCCTGTGTTTGCAGCCGCTGCACGATTGGCGCACCGATCAGGCGCTCCTGGCTCTGCCGGACGTAGTCCGTGGCCTGGGCCTGGACCAGAGGCCGGTCCAGCAGCACCGCTGGCTGGCCGCGTTGGATCTCTTCTGCCACGTCCGCCACGAGACGATTGGTCACGTACTCGAGCACCACCGATTGGAGCGTGAATGCGACCACCCCAGGCGTCTCGGCCCGCGCGACCAGCGAGCGGCGGCGTAGCCCCTGGACTGCCTCGATCACCGGTCCGCGGCCGAGGCGTGGGTCCAGTGCCGACAGCAGCCCGGCCACAGACAGCGGCTCGCGCTCGATCGCCAGCACCTGCAGCACCTGCTGCTCCGGGGCCGAGCTGCGCTCGACCTGCTGCTCGAGCAGCCGCCGAATCCCCCCGAAGACGCTGTCGTCGCCCGCGCCCTCCAGGAAGCTGCCAAGGTCGCCGCCGAAGAACTCACGGATATGCTCGCTGATCACCTTGAGTGCCAGGCCGTTGCCACCGAAGCGGGCCGTGAGCTCCGCCCATTGCTGGCCGGTGCCGGACAGTTGTTTGGGAGCCAACAGCACCTGCGTCTCGTCCGCGCCCAGACCGCCCAATACCAACGTGCGAACCGCCGTGCCGCTGAGCGCGGCGAGCTCCGGTGGCGCCTCGCGGCTGGTCACGATCAGGCAGCTCTGGTGGCTGACTTCGCCCGCTGCCTGGAGCAGGCGAGCGTAGCCCGCCAGGCCCTCACGATAGCGCCCGTCCCCCTGACCGGGCTCAAACAGGGTCTCGAGGTTGTCCATCACCAGTAGGCAGCGCCGGTCGCGCAGCTGCTGCAGCAAGGCCGTGAGCTGCTCCGCCTTGGATCCCGGCGTCAGCAGTTGCTGGTCGGACAGGAAGCCGATGGCGCCGGCCAACCATTGGCTGAGGGGTAGCGCGTCGCGCAGGCTGCGCCAGTAGACACGCTCGAAGCTGGGAACCATATCCTGGGCCAGCTTCGCGACCAGGCTGGTCTTGCCGATGCCGCCCATGCCGAGGACCGCCACCAGCCGACAGCGCTCGTCCACGACCCAGTTGCTCAGCGTCAACAGCTCGTCGGTACGGCCGACGAAGCCGGTCGTGTCAGGTGCCTCGCCCCAGTCCTGGCGCCGCTCCGCGGGCCCAGACGCAGCCACGGTCCCAACGGGCGCAGCGGCTGACGCCGTACGAACAGCCAGCAGCCGAGCGAACCACGCGGCATCAAACGGGGTGTGCATGCGCCGTGCGGCGCGCTCCACCGCGGCCCACATCGCTGCCGCCTCGGCCGTCTCCCGGCCTGGCGTAAGGGTGTGCGCCTCCAGCAGGACGCGGATCAGCTCTTTCAGCCGCTCTGCGCCGGGGTAGGAGGCGCCGATCTCCCACTCCTGGACCGACCGCCGGTGGACGCCGAGGCGTTCGGCCAGCTGCCGCTGTGTCAGGCCGCTCCGCCCGCGGTGGCGCAGGAGCAGGTCGCGAAAGAACTCAGCCCGCTCTGAGCCGGCACCGTCCGTAGACCACATCCCTCTATAAATGGCGTTAGCCAGGATGCTTTTCCCGTCTTGAACGTGTTGAAGAGATCGTAGCAAACACTATTGATTCGCATGATCTTGACAGCACCGGTTTGGTGTACATGCGATTCCACCATGTGAAACTCTGGGACTCAGGTACACCGGTGTGCCGGTCGTGCTCGAGCCCGTCGGTCGCCGGGCCAGCGTGGCCATCGGCGCGGTAGCTCGGGACGCCCGCGGCCACTGCCTGTTGCATCGGCTGTGTACCGCGTCGGCTGTCCGTAGGAAGTCCGGTGGCGAGTCGTCGATGCAAGCGCACTGCTCGGCGAGGCCCTCTCCGGGGGCGCGGCTTCAAACACCCACCGGATGGCCGGCTTCCGCGAGCCGCCTCGCCATGCGGCTACCTGTAGAGCCCAGACCTATGAACCCCAGCATCAGAACGACTCCGGCAATGCACCGGCCAACCACCACGAACCTTCCTGTCCACAGTATCCAGCTCCACCCAGGTTGCCTTATCGGACGGAGGGCCACATCTCGCATCGGTCAATAGTCCCACGCCCAATGCCACCCGCGGTGGCCCGGTTTCAGGCTGAAGTGACGATGCCACCCGAGCGCTGATTTCGATTCGGTCAAACTCAGACCGTTGCTCTGGCGAGCGTTGAGCACGATCAACGGCGCCCGCTACATCAACGGTGGCGTGCGTTCTGCCGAAAACGCTGACCTTGCCTCGGGCTATGCGAACGTCGTGGTGCTCTCGCTGTATGGCGGGCGGAGCGGGATACCACCGGCAGGTCAGTTCGAGGGCCTGCACAGACTACCCGGCGCCGACCTGGAGAGCCAGGTCGAGGCCCTGCGCAAGCAGCGCAGCCGCGTCGAGGTGATCACAGCGGACGCCGATTCCTAAGCCGCAATGGGCACGAACCAGATCGATCTGGCGACCCGCATCCCCGCCGCCCGTGCCGGTTTCGCCCAAAGCAAGCTGGAAGCGACCCGCGTAACGTTCCTCTGACGATTGCACCCGACGCTCAGCGCGGCCATCAGGGAGCTGCCGGCCATGAAAGGACGGCTGCCGTCCGGCCCATGCAGCCGCAAGCTGTCGGGCGGGCTCGGCTCTGGGTATCAAGCTGTGGCGCGCTCGTCGGCGCGATGCCGTGGACAAGCGAAACGGTATGCACGCCGTCGCGAGAGAGGGCACGCCGGCAAGGGCTGCGCCTCAAGAATGGCCGGTCCAAGCCTGGTGGCGCTGCTGAATGTGCGATCGAAGACCCATGCCTGGCGCTCAGTGGTCGCGATTGGCACTGTGACGTCGAGCACGACGCGCCCATCGGAGAGGATGTCGACGCCGGCGATCGCTTCCGCGGTCACGCCGACCGTCTCGGCCGAGCTCCGACCGGCCGCCCACCAACAGGTCCAGGCTGGTGCTGGCATTGGCCAGCGTCTGGAGTAGCCGCAGCGCCGGGTTGGCGACGTCGGTCCATGGAACCGGATCCGGTCCGTCTGGCCGATGAGCGCGAAGGTGTCGTGGAAGTCCGGTATATAGGCCGTGATCCGGCACCGAGATAAAGTCGAAGCTTGCCTCTTCTGCAGCGTGCCCGTTATCGAGCAGCGGCCCGAT
>CBJLVJ010000489.1:0-3646 GCA_966426465.1 uncultured bacterium
CACACCCGCCGCGCCTGCGGCGAACCCTCCGTTCGTTCGGCTACGCATTCGAGGGACTCGCCACGCTGCTGCGAACCCAGCCCAACTTCGTCGTCCACGTTGCACTGGCGAGCCTGGCCGTACTCGTCGGCCTCATTCTGCGGCTCAGTCCGACTGAGATGGCCATAGTGGTGCTGACGATTGGCCTGGTGCTCGTCGTGGAGAGCTTCAACACCGCGCTCGAGACGCTGTGCGACCTGGTCTCGCCTGGCGTTCACCCGCTGATCAAGCGCGCCAAGGACATCTCGGCGGCGGCGGTCCTGCTCGCCGCGATGGCGGCTGTCGTCGTCGCGGCGTTGCTGTTCTGGCCGCGGCTGGCCAGCCTGCTCAAATAGTGGCCGCTGCTACCGGGCCAGACCTAGCCCTGCCACTTCCACACCGCGCTGCCCCAGCTCAGGCCAGCGCCGAAGCCGCTCAAGACCAGCGTTGTGCCAGGCTGCACCAGGCCGCCCTCGATCGCCTCGCACAGCGCCACCGGGATGCTGGCCGCCGACGTGTTGCCGTAGCGGTCCACGTTGGCAAACACGGCTGACTCGGACAGCTTGAGGCGGCGTACCGCGGCGTCGATGATGCGCGTGTTGGCCTGGTGCGGGATCAGCAGATCGATGTCGTCGGTGGTCAGCTTGGCCGCCTCGAGCGCTTGCAGGACCGAGTCTGGCAGCACCCGCGTGGCGAAGCGGAACACGTCGCGGCCCTGCATCTTTACATAATGTTCGCGCTGCGCGACGGTCTCGGCCGAGGCTGGCTGGCGGCTGCCACCGGCCGGCACGTACAGGCTGCACGCGCCGGCGCCGTCGCTGCCGAGCACAAACGACAGCAGCCCGCCAGGTTGCTCGGAAGGCTGCAGCACGACGGCCCCGGCCCCGTCGCCAAACAGCACGCACGTCGAGCGATCCTGCCAGTCGAGGATGCGTGTGAACACCTCCGCGCCGATCACCAGCACCGAACGGTAGGCGCCGCTCACGATGAACTGGCTGCCCGTGGCCAGTCCGTACAGGAAGCCGCTGCACACCGCGTTCAGGTCGAAGGCTCCGGCGCGTGACGCGCCCAGCGCGTGCTGCACCAGCGACGCCGTCGCCGGCATGTTCGAATAGTCGGGCGTACAGGTGGCCACGATGATCAGCTCGAGCTCTTCGGGACTGACCTGGGCTCGTTCGAGCGCCTGCCGAGCCGAGTGCACGGCCAGCGTGCAGGTGGTCTCGTCCGGCGCGGCGATGCGCCGTTCGCGGATACCCGTGCGCGCGCGGATCCACTCGTCCGAGGTGTCGACCAGCTCGGCGAGCTCAGAGTTGGACATGATCCGCCTGGGCAGGTACTTTCCCCAGCCGCCGATGCGGACAAAACGCTGGCTCACACGTGCGGTTCCGACTCGGCCGTCGCGCGTTCGCCCGGCTCGATGAGCACCAGCGTATCGCCGGCGTGGACCAGCTCGCCGCTCGACGCCGCGAAGCGGACGATGCGCCCGGCGACGTCGGCGCTGACCTCGTTGAAGATCTTCATCGTTTCGACCAGGCCAATCACGGCGTCGGCGTCCACCCAGTCGCCTGGCTCGACGTACGCCCGAGCCGAGGGCGTGGGCGAGCGGTAGAAGACGCCCGTGAATGGCGCGACGACGCCGTGCAGGTGGGCGTCGCTCGGCTCGACGCCCGTCGAGGGCGGTCGAGCAGTGTCTGGCTGGCGGCGAATGCGCACTGAGAACTCGCTGCTGGTCAGCTCGAGCTCGGTCACGTCGGTCGCGCTGACCGCCCTGACGACCTGTCGCACGGCTTCGAGCCACGCGCCCGACGTGTTGGCCAACGCGGCTCGTTCAGCCTTCAAAACGGCTCACGATGAGGGCCGTGTTGTGGCCGCCGAACCCGAGCGAGTTGGACAGCGCAGCGTCTACGCGTTTCGGGCGCGCGATGTTGGGGATGTAGTCGAGGTCGCAGTCAGGATCGGGATGCTCGTAGTTGATGGTTGGCGGCAGACATCCTCCCAGGATGGTCTGGATGCAGACGATCGCCTCGACCGCGCCGCTGGCGCCGATCAGGTGGCCGGTCATGCTCTTGGTCGACGAGACGGGCGGAGCGTCATCGCCAAACACGGCCCTGATGGCCTGCGACTCGGTTCGGTCGTTATGCGGCGTGGAGGTGCCGTGCGCGTTGATGTAGCCAATGTCGGCCGGCTGCATGCCAGCCCGGCGCAGCGCCGCACGCATCGCTCGCGCTGCGCCTTCGCCGCCTTCGCTGGGCGCGGTGATGTGGTAGGCGTCGGCTGTCGCGCCGTAGCCGGCGATCTCGGCGTAAATGGGGACATCGCGCCGGCGAGCGTGCTCGAGGCTTTCCAGGACCAGGATGCCAGCAGCCTCGGCAAGCACGAAGCCATCCCGCTCGGCGTCGAATGGCCGGCTGGCGCGCTCGGGTTCGTGGTTTCGCCGCGAGAGGGCTCGCATCGAATCGAACGCGGCCAGTCCGATGCGTGTCACCGGGGCTTCCGCGCCGCCGGCGATCATGACCTCCGCATCTCCACGACGGATGATCTCGGCCGCCTCGCCGAGAGCGTGGCCGGCCGTGGCGCAGGCGCTGGCCACGGCGAAGTTGGCCCCTTTGGCGCCGGTCTGGATGGCGATCATGCCAGCGAGCATGTCCGGCAGCATCATCGGCACGACAAACGGGCCGACGCGATCAGGTCCGCGCGTGTGCAGCGTGATCGCCGCGTCGACGATCGTGCCGATGCCGCCAATGCCGCTGCCGACGACCACGCCGACCTGTTCGGCCTGCTCGGGTTTGATCTTCAGGCCGGCGTCGCGCACGGCCTCCTGGGCGGCAGCCAGGCCGAGCTGCAGGAACCGATCGAAGCGCCGCGCCTCTTTGCGGTCGAGATAGCGCGTCGGGTCGAAGTCCTTGACCTCACCGGCGATCCTGACGTCCAGGTCGTCTGTCTCGAAGCGCTGCACGGGCGCGATACCCGAGCGGCCATGGACGATAGCGTCCCAGGTGGATGCCACATCCAGTCCGACCGGCGTCAACGCGCCCATGCCTGTGACTACCACGCGACGCTGCGACATCCTGCCTCGCGCAGTATAACGCTCGTTTTCCTGTATTATTCGCCCGCGCTGGCTTAGCACTCGGGCACGGAGAGTGCTAAATGAGGGTCCAGCGCATCCAACGCCGACAGTGACCGAGCTGACACCCCGCCGAGAACGCATCCTGCGCCACGTGGTTCGCGAATACGTTGCTCTGGCGCAGCCTGTGCCGTCGGACCTGATCGCGCGCAAGTACGAGGCCGAGCTGTCGCCCGCGACCGTGCGCAACGAGCTGGCTGCGCTCGAAGAGGCCGGGCTGATCGCCCAGCCGCACACCTCGGCCGGTCGCTTGCCCACCGATCGCGGCTATCGCTACTTTGTGGAGCTGTTGATGCACGAGGACCGCGAGCTGTCGCCCGCCGAGCGGCGCATGCTCCGCCAGCAGTTCAACCAGCTGGCCGCGGCGGGCACAGACGCGACCCACCTGGGCGCGGCGCTCTTGGCGCGCACGCTGCGTAGCGCGGCGGTGGCCACGCGTCCGGCGGCGGTGCATGCCCGCGTGCGGCGCATCGAGCTGGTGCCGCTCGAAGACGACCTGGTGCT
>CBJLVJ010000490.1:0-3637 GCA_966426465.1 uncultured bacterium
CGAGCGGCAGCCCTGCGCTCGTTGTGATCAGTGCACATCGGCGATGTCTCTCCTAAGCAGATCGGGTTCCTTGCGATGGACCGTCCGCAACGGCACGCCATGCGCAAGGTCGACATGCTCCAGGGAAGGCTCACGCCAGTACTGCCGGAAAAGCCCCATCGGGCAGCCCCGCCATACGCCGCATCAGCAACAGGCACCGATCCGCAGGACCTGGATCCGTCGAGAGCATCGGAGATCCCGTGGCCGGGTCGATCAGTGCACGCCATGCTGCGACGCGGCCCAGCATCTGACCACTGATCGACCGTGGCCTTTTCGTGCGCGTAGTCGAGGTGTGGTCGACGTGTTCGCTCATCGCCAGGTCAGGTTCGGGCCGCACGCCGTGGTCATCGGGGCCGATGTGCAGAATTTTGCGCAGGAGCGAGGCCTCGGCCGGGCTCCAACAGATGACGTCTCGGTCGCGAAACGCCGAGCTGTCAATCTCTGTTGTGCCGCGCGGGACCATGACGCGGATCTGACTGCCGTAGGAGGCGATCACGTCCAAGCGGTGCCCGAGCACTGGGCGTCGACGGCCCGCAGTGGTGTAGGCCGGTTCCGGGAGCACCGCGCTGATACGGACCAACGTGGTCGTCGACCGCTCGACGAGAGCGCGCGCCCATTCCACCGCAGCGACGCGCTGGATGGCGGCGGCCTGCTGCGCGGCGCGCAGCTCGGCGAGGTGCCGGCAGGCCGGGCAGCGCGGGGCCAGCATCGGGCATGGCGTGTTTGATGTGACGCCGCCGCGGTGGCAGGGGTCGTGCACCCCGAGGTGCTGCTCGCTGTTCGCGCCGCAGTCGGCGCAGATGTAGCAGCGGTCGGAGCGTCGTGCCGCAGCCTGATCAAGCTGACGGGCGCTGCCCTTGGTGGGAGTCGACTCTGCGATGTCGTACAGCGGGAAGCTGTCCCGGCGGCCTAGTGCATTGCGGGTATTGACGAAGCCGCGTACTGGCCCGCCAGGGCTGCGAGGCAGATCCATGTCGGCCAGCTGCGACTTCAGCGCGAGGCCGGGCGGGACTGCGTTCCAGCCGTCGAAGGTCGGCACGATCACCGGTTGCTCCCGTCCGTCGCGGAGGTGCCGTCTGCACTGGCTTTCTCGGCCGTGGCCGGAGTCAGTCCCAGAGCGGTCATCACCTCGGGTGCGGCGATCGGCAGATCGACGTAGGCCAGCAGCGTCAGGTTGGCCTGCGGGGACAACGCCACCGAGGCCTTGACCGTGCTGCTCAGGCTGCTGCCGTTGACGAAGGTGTTGCCGGGACGCGTCGTGGTGCCGAGCAGTCCCGCCCAGGCGCTGATCGCGGCGATACGCGCCTCGGGTATGGCCCGGCTGGGGAGGTCGAGCACGGCTTCGAGGTCGTAGGCGGGGGCGTGAGTGCCGTAGTTGCGGACGATGTGGACGCTGCGCACCGAGGTGAGCCCGTTCGCGCGAGCGAGGGCCGGCAGTGCGGAGTCTTTGAATTCGGCGATGGCCTGCTCCAGGACGCACCACGCCCGGCGCACGTCCTCTATTGCTTGGCTTGCGTTCATCGCTGGCGGGTCATCCGGGCTGGCGCTCGGCGGGTTGGGAAACAAGGGGATGTTGGCGAGGCTCACGATCTTCTACTCCTGGGTGTCGGCGAACAGATGAGAGAGGAGGGTGTACTCGTCGTCGCCGGGGTAGACGGTGTGCCGCAGAACGACGATGAGTCGGCAGCCGCGCCGGTCGCGGGACGCGGTGGCCTGGAAGCGGAACAGGCGCGCCCCGTCAGGTGCGCTGTCGTGCACGACCTTCACCGTCGCGTCGAGTGCGTCAGCCCAGCTGGCGACTTCTCGCCAGCTGTCGAGCAGGCTGTCGGTGTGTTGCAGGTCGGCGACGATGTCGATCTCGTCTCGTGATGCGCCCTGGGCGAGGAGCAGAGCGCGCGGTGCGGCATGCTCGGGATGGACGGCGAGCGTGGAGCTGGCCTTGCGCAGCGCGTTGATCATCGGCCGGGACAGGGAGACGCTCGACGCGTCCGGAAGCCATGTGATTGGCGGGTTCTCGTTCGGCACCTTGAAGCCCTTCGTGCATGTCGACTGTTCAACCAGAACGCGCTGAGCGGTTCACGCACGAAGCCGTCCGGCACTTTGGCGAGCGCGCAAGGTCGACATGCCGACCAGACATCCGAGATACGGCTTATTTCCGTTTTCCGAGTGATCGCAGCACGGGAATGGCGGCGCTTGCAGTTGAGAAAACGCCTGCTCGGCGCCTTGAAATTGGCGCCGCTGTGATGCTCGTCATATTCACGACCCGTCATGCGAGCGACGAGACTTCGCCCTTCTCTCTTGGAACAGGGCGAAGGAGTAGGGACCGTGTTCCGGCAGGGTGGCAGTGTGTGTAGCGTCCACTTGCTGACAGCGCTAGGAAACGATGTCGAGCACCGATAGCGGTTCCCGGATTGCTCACGTCGACCAGGCGGACGCCGCCACGTCGCCGCGTTCAGCCGATTTGCGGCGTTAGCCAGCCAGTGGCCAGCCATTGGTCCCGAAATCAGAGATGCAGCGTTGGCGACACGTGGGGTTCGGGGCCGTCGGGCGGTACATCAGCGATGGCCGTGGAAGTAGGCCCACAGGCCGTCCAGGAAGCGGCCGACGGCGGGGCCGGAGCCAGAGGTGGCGACGTAGAAACCGAAGATGGCGCACACGAGCGCCAGGACGACGGAGAGATTGCCGAACTTGATGGCACCCAGGACCAGGATGGCGAACAGCGCCACCGCAGGGATCATGATCATGAGAACTCCTTGAGATAGGCACAGACGCCGGCCACCGTGCGGTCGACGCGGTGGCCGGAGACACGAACAGTCGGATGGGCCGCGCCGCGGTCAGCCGTTGGGCTTGGTGAACCCGGCGACGAGGAGCAGCAGGACCATGCCGATGCCGAGGTAGAAGAGGATCTTCCAGCGGTAGATGAAGACCGCGATCGCGGCGATGAGCATCAGCGCGGTTTCGGCGTCGGAGCTCGTGGTGTGCACGGGCCTCCTACCTTTCACAGGGTGTGGAAAAGCCCGGCGCGCAGCCGAGCTCGGGTTGATTCGCATGCGCTCTGCGCGCCACGCGCGGGCGCGGCTCGACGCATTGATCGACGGTCAGCGGATGTCGCGGCTGGTGCTGGCGAGGAAGTTGTAGAGGCGTCGTCCGAATCGCAGCCTGAGGCCGGTGGCGTCGCACCAGCGGCAGTCACGCCCGCGGCTCAGGCGGCCGGTGAATCGGCCCTGCTTGAGCTTGAAGCCGAAGCCGCGGCAGACCCAGCACCGGCCGAACGGAGACACAGCACACACGGCGGCGTAGACGAGAAGCAGAACCACGAACAGCGGGTCGGCGCTAGCGACCACGGGGGCAAGGGGCATGACTGACCTCCAAGAGGCGGTTTGGAGCATTGCAAAAGACCGTGTGCTAGCCGCTGACAGGCAGCTCACGACCGTTTTTCAGCGCTAGCGCAGGTGCTAGCGCTAGCAGGGGCTGGTGCTGGCGCTAGCACCCAGATCACCGCGCGGTGCAGAGGGTTTCCGGCTCGGCAGCGCGCCGCTCGCGCCGCGCCTTGGCGTCGAAGAGATCGGCGTATTCCGGCCCGCGCCGGGTGACAGAA
>CBJLVJ010000491.1:0-3634 GCA_966426465.1 uncultured bacterium
CAGCATGCGAGGTCCCCCCTCTGAAGTTGCCCCGTCACGCTAAGCACGGATCGGCGGAGCCAGGTTGAGACCGCGTCTGGTGATGGTTTGACCAGGCCCCACGGCGCCTGGCTCGGGGTTAGCCTATGGCGTGGTGCACGTGCATGACGCGATTGTGGTCGGGGCAGGGCCAGGTGGCTCAGCCGCCGCACAGTTGCTGAGCGCTCACGGGCTGGACGTCCTGCTGCTGGATCGAGCCGAGTTCCCGCGCGACAAGACCTGCGGCGACGGGCTCACCCCTCGCGCGTTGCGGGCGCTCGATGAGATGGGCATGCTCGCCACGGTGGCCCAACACGGTTGCGCGGTAGACGCATATGAGGTGGTCGCGCCACGAGGCCACAGCACGCGCGCGCCGATCACGGCCGAGCCGGGCGCGCTGGTGGTCCCTCGCCACACGCTCGACGACCTGCTGCTGCGCCACGCCATCGCGCGCGGCGCTCGATTCGAAGGCGGCCTCAGCGTTCAACGCGTCGAGCCGAGCGCCTCGGCGGTACGCGTCCACGCCAGCCGCGGAGAGGTGCGCCAGGCGCGCGTGGCGATCGTCGCTACCGGGGCTGCCACCGGCGTCTTGAAGGAATCGGGCATCTTGCGACGGCAGCCGCGGGCCATGCTCGCCGCTCGCGCGTACTTCGACGATCTGCAAGCCGATGTCGCGCGGAGCTTTCAGCTGCGCTTTGACGGTGCACCGATTCCGGGCTACGGCTGGATCTTCCCGGTTGCCAAGCACACGGCGAACATCGGTGTCGCGTTCGTGCCCGACCGCCGCTTTGGCACGGCGCCTCGGGCATTGGATCGGTTCGCGCGGCGCCTTGGACCTGTGCTGACCGGTAGCCGGCGTGTCGGGCCGGTGAAGGGCTATCCAATTCGCACCGACTTCTTGCGGGCGCCGACGAGCGCCGAGCGCACCCTGCTGGTGGGCGAAGCGGCCGGGCTCGTGAACCCGTTGACCGGCGAGGGCATCGACTACGCGCTCGAGTCGGGCCTGCTTGCCGCGCACCATCTCGTGCGGCTGTTCGAGACGGACGACCTCTCAGCCCCGCGGCTGCGCGAGTACGATGCTCTGCTGCGCGCGCGTTTCTTCAAGACCTTTCAATTCGCCGAGTGGATCCGCGATTGGTACGGCAAAGCGTTCGTGCTGAATGTGCTGGTCGGCCTGGCCAATTCCCGACCCGAGCTGCGCCAGCTGCTGGCCAGTATCGTGCTCGGCGAGCGCGAGCCGCGCGGCTACGGGCCAGCTACCATGCTGGCCCGACTCGCCCTTTATCTGGCCCGCACGAGCCTCCGGAGGCAACGCTGATGACAGGTCTCAAGGAACACTTCGCGGCCCGCGGTTCGGCCAGCTCGCTGCTGACGAGCCGCTTCTCCAGGCATCCCGAACGATACTTCGAGATCTTCCGCGTGCTGCGCAAATACAAGCTGCACCACGTGTTGGCCGAGCTCGGCATGAGCCACCACCACGACGACGAGCTGGACGAGCTGCCCTCGCCAGACGGCCTCCACGCCGACCGTGACGATCGCGATCATCACGAGGACGACCACGGCGCGCAGCTCGCCAGTGCCCTGGAAGAGCTGGGGCCATGCTTCATCAAGCTCGGCCAGCTGCTGAGCACGCGCCCCGACCTGCTGCCGGCCGACTACATCCACGCCCTGTCGCGTCTCCAGGACACGATCCAGCCCGTGCCGGCCGAGCGCATCAAGCAGATCGTTCAGGCCGAGCTGCGGGCGCCCATCGACGAGCTGTTCCAGTCCTTCGATCCGCGCCCGCTGGCGACGGCGTCGATGGCCCAGGTGCACCGCGCCGTGCTGCGCGACGGTTCGGAGGTGGTGGTCAAGGTTCAGCGCCCGGGTGTCCGCCAGCGCATCGAAATCGACCTGGAGGTTTTGCGCGAAATCGCCCAGTTCGCCACGCGTCACACATCTGTAGGCTCGCGCTACGGCCTGGTGCAGATAGTCCATGAGCTGGAGCTGAGCCTGAACCAGGAGCTGGACTTTCGCCTGGAAGCCGAAAACACGCGGCGCATCGGCCGTCAGATCGCTGGCTTTTCAAAGTTGTGCACGCCCAGCGTGCACGCCGAGTACACCTCGCCGCGTGTGCTGACCCTGAGCTTCCTCAAGGGCCGCCACCTGGCCGACGTCAGCCGCGACGAGCTGAAGCAGCTGAACCCGCGTGCGATCGCCGCCGATCTCCTGTCGGCGTACATGAAGCAGATCGCCATTGACGGCGTGTTCCACTGCGATCCACACCCGGGCAACATCCTGCTCACCGACGACGGCAAGCTCGCGCTGATGGACTTCGGCATGGTCGGCCGCTTCGATGCCGGCCAGAAGGACAAGATGATCCTGTTCCTGCTTGCGTTCTCCGAGCGCCTCGGCGAGCGGGTGGCTGAGACCTATCTCGAGATGATCGAGCAGCCCAGGGACCTGGACCAGCACGGCTCACCCAGGACATTTGCGGCCTGGTCAGTCGCTATCACGACATGAGCGGCGGCCGTCTCGGACTGGGCACCGCGCTGTTGGACCTGACCCGGCTGGCGTACCAGAACCGCGTGCCAGTGCCGACTTCGATGACGCTGCTCGGCAAAACCATGCTCAACCTCGATGGCGCCATCAGCGTGCTGTCACCGGAGCTGGATCCGGTCGAGCTCATCCGCAACTACATGCTCGATGTGATGATCAAACGCGTCGGCGACCAGTTGTCACCGGGCCGGGTGTTCGCCTGGGTGCTGGACATGAAGCACCTGTTCGAGAACACCCCGCGGCGGACCGACGCCATCCTGGGCAAGCTCGCCGACGACCGGCTGACCATCCGTCTCGACGTGGAGAATCTCGCGGAGACGACGCAGTCGTTGAATCGCGCCGCCACGCGGCTTGCCGTGGGCGTGCTGGCCGGCTCGGCCCTGATCGGCGGTGGTCAGGTGCTCTCGGCGCTGATCCGCACCGGCGCGATCGGCCGGCGCAACGGCCTCAGGTGAAGGATTGCGTCTTCGACCAGATCATCGCCAATCGCATCCCCAGCTATCGCGTGTACGAAGACGCCACCACGCTGGCCTTTCTCGACCATCGGCCACTTCTGCCGGGCCACGTGCTGCTTGTCCCGAAGACGCACTCCGAAACGCTCAGCGATTTGCCGACCGAACAGGTCGAGCCACTGTTCCTGGCCGCGCAGCGACTGGCGCGAGCGGTGGAGGAGGGCATGCAGGCAGATGGATCGTTCGTCGCCATCAACATCAAGATCTCCCAGAGCGTTCCGCATCTGCACGTCCATATCGTGCCGCGCCGCAAGGGCGATGGGCTGTTCGGCAAGAACTTCGTGTGGATGCGGCGGCCATACCCCGGTGAGGCGGCTATCGTCGAGGCGCAGCGCGCGATTCAGGCCGCCCTGGAGCGCTGAGCGCACCTTCGCCCAGCGCATGCAGCAGCAGCGCCTGGGCCGTTCCGGCCGATTCGCCCCAGTGAGCGGTCGCGGCGCGGACCTCCGCTTCCGCGGGCGCTGGCGTGGACAGGTACGCCAGGCCGACTGCTTTCCGAACGCCCAGGTCACCGGCCACCACGCGCGGTCGCCCGAGCGTTCGTGCCAGCACCCATTCCGCTGACC
>CBJLVJ010000492.1:0-3633 GCA_966426465.1 uncultured bacterium
GCAGTGCGAAATACACGTCGCGGCGCTGGCCGACACCGCGCTCGATTTCGCGCGTCAATTAGCCAGAGCCGAAGGCGGCGTACAGCGCCAAATGGCGGCCGCACTCCAGCCGCCGCGCGTCGCCTAGCGTTGGTCCGCGCCGAGCTGACTCACTGGCACCACGCCAACTCGGCCGGCGTACAGCGCCGCCTGCGTACGGCTCTGGACGCCCAGCTTCCCCAAAATACTGCTCACATGGGTTTTCACGGTCTTCTCCGAAATGGCGAGATCGCGCGAAATCTCCTTGTTGGCGAGCCCACGCGCAAGCAGGCGCAGCACGTCGAGCTCACGCTGTGAAAGCGTCTCGGGCCGCTCCGGCGCCTTTATTTCTCGCATCAGCCGCGCTGCGGCGCCCGCTGAGAGCTGCACCTGGCCGGCTGCCGCTGACTTGATCGCCCGCCGCAATTCCGCCGCACGTGTGTCCTTGAGGAGATAGCCGATGGCTCCCGCGCGCACCGCGCCCACGACGGAGGCGTCCTCCAGCACGCTGGTCAGCGCGACCACTTCGGTGTCAGGCAACTCGCGTCGGATGATCTCTGTCGCTGCGATGCCATCCATCTCCGGCATCAGCAGATCCATCAACACGACGTCCGGCCGCAACCGATGTGCCAGACGGACCGCCTCCGCACCATCCTCGGCCTCGCCTATCACCTCCAGCTCCGGATCGATACCGAGACTGACACGCAAGCCCTGACGCACCACCTCGTGGTCGTCAACGATGAGAATTCGTATTGGCAGCGGAGAACTGGAAGAGTCCATCGTAGGCCCCCGTCAGGTGTGAACGGTCAGCGGGAATCGCGCTCTGAGCAGTGTACCTTCCCCCGGCGCGCTCCGGATTTCGAGACTGCCACCCACGGCAGCGGCGCGCTCACGCATCGACTGCAAGCCCAGGTGACCTGGAAAATCGCGCGTGGCATCGAATCCACGCCCGTCGTCTGCTACGACCAGCCCGACCTCCGCACTGCGCAGCTCTAAAGAGAGGTCCAGGGTATGCGCTCGTGCATGCTTGACCACGTTGTGCATTGCCTCCTGCGCGACGCGATACACCGCCTCCTTTGTGGGCTGGGGCAAATCCGGCTCCGCGGCGACTTGCATGCGCACGTGAAGCCCGTGCCGGGCTTGAACCGCCGCCACCTGTCTTTCCAACGCACCCACCAGCCCCTCACGCTCAAGTGACTCCGGCCGCAGCTCAAAAATTAATGCGCGCAACTCAGCCAGGCCCCCTTCGGCCAGCCCGAGCACGTCACGGATCAGTCCATGTGCCTGCACCGGAGCGTCGTCGAAAACCTCATCGGCCGTCGAGGCGTTCAATAAAATGGCGTACAGCGCCTGGGAAACGGAGTCGTGCAGCTCGCGCGCCAGGCGTTGCCGCTCCTCGAGCGTGGCCTTGTCCTGCATTTGCCTGTAAAGACGCGCGTTCTCTATGGCGACGGCGGCTTGCTGGGCGAACATCGTCGCGAGCTCAGCGTGCCGTGTCGTGTAATAGCCGCCCCTGGAGTGCAGCAGCGTCTGAACGCCAATCACCTGTTCCTTGACGATCAGCGGCACGGCCAGCTCGCTGTGCGCGCTTTCGGGGGGGACCAGCACTCCATTGAGAGCAAGGCTCTGCGCGATCAGCGATTGACCGCCGAGATCACTCACGAGCATCGGCTCGCGTCGGTGGCGCACCTCGGCGAGAGCTTCGCCGAGCGCGCTGGCGGCGTTAACCCGCAGTCCGACCACCTGTTCGCGCGGTAGTGGGCCGCGATAGTCGAACACCACAGGCTCGTCTATCGACCCGAGCAGGATGATCGCGGCGGCATCGTAGTCGACAATGCTCTTGAGCTGCTCCAGAATCAGCCCAACCAGCGGCTGCAACTCCAGTGTGGAGCCAGGTACCAGTCGCGCCACCGCATACAACGCCAGTGCCTCTCGCTCGTGTTGCCGTGCTCGCTCGGCCTGCTGGCGGAGCATTGCCGCCAGCTGTCCAGCAACAAGCGCTGTCGCCACGAAAACCAACAACGTGAGCCACTCGCGTGGGCTGGTCAGCTCGTGTGCATAGGCCGGATCGGCAAAAAACGCGTCGTACGCGAGGAACGCTGCAACGGACACCGCTAAGGCGGCCCCGCGCCCATACAGCGCCGCCGTCAGCAGGACGGGAATGGTGTAGACGGCGGAGGAGTTAGCCAGCCGCGTGAACGCCATGACGGGTCCGAGGAGTGCGGTCGTGAGCGTCACCGCGGCTGCGCCGAAGACATAGCCGTACCAGCCGGCCGACGGCGCCAGCAACAGACGTTCTGAGAGACGATCGAGTGGCGAGCGCCGTTGTGGATGGTTGGGCTCCCGCACGACGCGGATGGTAAACGGCGCGGGAGATCTCACGCCGATGGGATCGTCAGTGTCATGCCCGCGCAGTGACGGACAGTGTTTTCTCGTCCACAGAGGCGAGTTCAGCACTTCGCGCTTGAACGAGCGCCAGCGGCTCACTTTCGTCCCACATCAGCCGCGATGCGTGGTCCAGGCCGAGCCGTGCCATCAGTTCCAGGCCGGTAGACACCTGGTCCGGCGGAGCGATGGATGGCACCAGCAAGATGCCGCCACGCACCGTGCGAGTAAGCTCCAGAGCCGCCTCACAGCATTCCGAACCGTCGAGCGCCGCGTGCGTACTCATCACTACCAGGTCCGGCTGACAGCGCTCGATCTCGCGCATCAACGCCCGCGGACCGTCGCCCGGCGCGACCGCCGCGTCCACTACCAGACCCTGGGTCCGCAACTGGTCTGCGAGGTCGCGAAGATACCTCAATGCGTCCAGGTGCAGGTGGCTGAGGCCTCGGTGCAGCTTTGGCTGCGCATCGGTGCTCAGCACGAGAGTCAAAGCGGCGCCAGCTGTCCTTGCGAGCTCAGCCGCGTAGGGCAGGGCCGGCTCGGCCACAGCCCGGCCCTCCACGGCGACCAGGATGCTCTTCAGCAACATGGATCTGAACTCGCGCGCTTCACTCCGCCAAGCTCCTCCATCGTCGCGATGATGGCGGAGAAATCCTCTTCATGGCCCTTCGACTGCTCTACAGCGAACATCTGCTGTGTAACCGCGGCCATCGGAATTGGTACGGCGAGCTCTCCGGCGAGCCGCTGCACGTTGAGCAAATCCTTGTACATGAGCCGCAATGGAAACTCCACTGGATACGTGCCCGAGCGCACGTTTGCCAGCTTGTGCTTCTGAGCTGGTGTGACAACCGCGGTCTGCTCCAGCACCTCCAGGAGCGTTGTCCTGTCCAGTCCACCGCGCTCGCCAAGAACGAGCGCCTCGGCGAGCGCCTGCATGCCGGCACCGAGCAAGCTGTTCACGACGAGTTTCATCGTCGCCCCCGACCCGCTCGGGCCCATGTAGAAAAGGTGATTGCTGATCACTTCCAGGACCGCTCGCGAGCGGTCGTACACCTCGCGGTCGCCACCCACGAACACGACGAGAGTGCCGTCCTCCGCCTGGGGCGTGCTGCCGGATACGGACGCATCCAGCGCCGCGACCCCGGCGAGCCTCACGGCGCGCGCGACGCGCCGCGAGGTATCTGGATGAACACTGCTGAGGTCGATGATGGTGCTGCCCGCGCGTGCCCC
>CBJLVJ010000493.1:0-3631 GCA_966426465.1 uncultured bacterium
TGGTTCGTCTTTGCTGCTTGTCGTGGGCGGGGTGGTTTTTTTGTTTTCCGTTTCTCCCCCCGCTGCTGCCGCAAGCAGGGCGCTCTTGCCCACACCCGGACTGCCAACGAGGGCCAGCGTGGCGCTCGAGGACTGGCCGGTGGTCAGCACCCGGGCAATCTGATCGAGCTCGAAGTCTCGGCCCACGAGCCGAGGCTTGTCCGACGTGGGTCCAGACGGGCGTGCCTGGATCATTTTCTCGAGCCGCCTCATTTTGGCACACATTGCGCCCGAACCCGGTCATTCGACAGATGCCATGGCTCGACCGATGCGCCATGCTGCAGGAAACGCGACCATGGATTCAACATGCTGACGATCACGCGCGCGTCGGAAGCGGGCTCGCCCCGCCCGAATCACCTGATCAGCGTGAGTGCGCGGTCACCAACAGGTCCCATCTACGTGGCGAGCCTGGAGGCTGGCGCCGAGGTCGTGCACCGGCTCGGCCACGCTGGGACAGCCCTGGTCTATGTCGTCAACGGCGCGGCGTCGGTCGATCGTGAGGACCTGGCCGCCGGTGATTCGGCGCACGCCACAGAGGAGCTCGAGATCACCATTCGCGCGTGGCAGGCCGCCACGGTCGTGCTGGTCGAAGGCCGCGATGGTGAAAGCGGGTCCAGTGAAGCAGCAGGCGGAGTGTGCGTACCCTAGCCGGCCCAGACGCCGAGTTCGTCGGCGAGGAGTTTCGCGGTCTGCTGCTGCGCTTCCGCGGGCGAACTGCCATGAGCCAGAGGCAGCTCGCGGACCGCACAGGAGTGCATCTGCGGTCGGTACAGGCCTGGGAATCCGGTGCCAGCACGCCGAGTACGGATCGGCTGCAACGCCTCATCCGTGCCCTTCTCGAGGCTGGCGCATTCACCGCGGAGCGTGCCGAGGCAGACGCCGTCGCGCTCTGGTCCGCTGCCGAGAGCGACCCGCGTCGCCAGCGCCCGCCGTTTGATGCGCGCTGGTTCGCGGACCAGCAGGTTAGCGCAAGCGTATCGGCGCCGGTGGACAAGCCGGCGACAGCCGCGAGCGCCGGCTTGCGCGCGCAGTCGTGGGGTGACGCGCCCGATACACGTGCGTTCTGCGGCCGAACCCCAGAGCAGGAGCGTCTTCGCGATGTCTTGCTCGAGGGTGCGGCGAGGGTCGTGGTCATCAGCGGCATGGGCGGAATCGGCAAGACGTCGCTCGCCGCGCGCGCGGCGCAAGGCGTGAGCGCGGGGTTTCGCCGCGTGTACTGGCGCAGCCTGCGGGACGCGCCGTCCTTTGGCGACTGGTCGGCCGGCGCGGTCGACTTCCTCGCCGACCACCAGCGGATCGCACCGGAGCCGGACCACGCGCGAATAGACGTACTGCTGGAGTTGATGCGGGCCGAACGGTGCTTGCTCGTGCTGGACAACCTCGAGGTCCTGATCGAGCCCGGTCATACGGACGGGAGATTCCGCCCTGAAAGCCAGGCGTACGAGGATTTTCTGCAGGCCGCCGCCACACGCGGTCATCAAAGCTGCGTGCTGGTGACGAGTCGGGACGTGCCGCCGTCGCTGGTGCAATCTGGCGCGGAGGTCGTCGAGCTCGCCGGCCTCGGGGTGGACGAGGCGAAATCCTTGCTTCGGGAAGCGTGGCTCGAAGGCGACGAGCGCGCGTGGTCCGACCTGGTCGAGCGCTACGGGGGCAACCCGCTCGCGTTGCAACTGGTGGCTGACTCCATTCGGCAGCTGTTCGACGGCGACATCGGAACCTTCACGGAGCAGGTCCCTACGGGCACGCTGGTGGGCAGCATTCGGCGCCTGCTGGACAGTGAGTTCCAGCGCCTGTCGCCGATCGAGATCGACGTTGCCCGCTTGCTGGCGCTCAATCGCGAGCCCATGACGTTTGCGGAGATCTCCACCCAGCTGGCTCAGGCTGGGAGCCGTTCGGTCCTGCTGGAGGCTGTGGAGGCGCTCCGCCATCGCTCATTGCTTCAGCCCGCTGCCTGCCGGCAGGGCTTCGCACTACAGTCGGTCGTTCTGGAGTACGTCACGGACGCACTGGCCGATGCTGTCGCGACGGAGATTCGAACAGGCCAATTGGACCTGCTGGTGAAGTGGCCACTTGTTCGGGCAGACACCAGAGATTTCATCCGTCGAACTCAGGAAGTGTTGATCGCTCAGCCCGTCCTCGAACGCCTGAGCCGCGCGCCGGGCCTCGAACAGCAACTCCTGGCGCTGGTCGACCGGTTCCGCACCCGCCCGTCTGACGAGCATGGCAATGGCCCGGGCAACATCGCCAATCTGCTGCGACTTCTGCGCGGCAATCTGCGCGGGATCGACCTGAGCGGACTGTCCCTGCGCCACCTGTACCTGCAGGAGACCGAAGCGCAGGACGCAGACCTGTCACACGCCACTCTCGCATCGTCGATACTCGACGACGCGTTTGGAACGGTTGGCTGCGTGTCCACCAGCCCGGGAGGCGAGTACGTCGCTGCCGGCACGCTCGAAGGTGCCTTGCGCGTATGGCGGACGGCCGATCGCGCGGTTCTGCTGCACGTACGCGGTCACGCGGGGGCGGTGTGGGGTCTCGCGCTCAGTGCTGACGGACGTGTGCTGGTCAGCAGCGGAATCGACGGAGCCGTTCGGCTGTGGGACATCTCGACCGGCCAGTCAGCCGACCTGCTGAGCCACGTGCCGGGCGGCATTGCGAACGTGAGCCTGTCTGCCGACGACTGTGTACTGGCTGCAAGCGGCTTTGACGGCACGGTGCGCGTGTGGGGTGTTGCGGAGCGCAAGCTGCTGAGATCGTTCGAGGGCGGTGGGGGGCCCCTGTACGGCCTCGCGCTCGACGCCTCCGGTACCTGCGTCGCCGCGGGCGCTCGAGATGGCACGGTGCGCGTCTGGAATAGCGCGGGTCGTCGCTGCTTGTAGGTGTTGGAGGGTCACGCTGGCGCCGTCTGGGGCGTCGCAACGAACACGCTCGGGGACCTCATCGCCAGCTGTGGTGTCGACGGCACCGTGCGCGTGTGGCACGCCGACGGGTCGGTGCCCCCGCTCGTGCTCGAGGGGCACCACGGCGGGGTGCGCAGTGTCGCGCTCGGGCGTGACGGGGCAAGGGTGGTGAGCGGCGGCGATGATGCGACGGTGCGTGTGTGGGACGCTCGAACGGGCCGGCTCGAGGCGACGCTCGAGGGCCACGTCGCGGCGGTTTATGGCGTGGCCCTCAGTGCGGACGGCCGCCTGGCGTGTAGCGGGGGATTCGATCGCGCCGTACGCCTGTGGGACGTCCAATCTGGTCGCCCGCTCGATGTACTGGAGGGCCACGAGGACGCGGTGTACGCAGTCGCCCTGGACGCCGCCGGCAAGATGATCGCGAGCTGTAGCCTCGACGGAACGGTCAAGCTCTGGGACATGTGCTCGGGCAACAAAGCCCAGCGGACACTGCAACCGGACCGCAGGTACGAGCGCATGGATATCACCAGCCTGGATGGGATAACGACAGCTCAGCGCGGCACATTGCTGGCGCTGGGGGCCGACACGCAGCCAGGTTCCGCGCCCCGGCAGGTCCATCATGCACCGCCCGCATCACTGCGCATCGCTGCGCCTTGGCGGCAGGGTCATGCGTAGTGCAGATGCGCTGCCAT
>CBJLVJ010000494.1:0-3628 GCA_966426465.1 uncultured bacterium
ATGTCGTCTCATGGAACACGAGACGATACTGCACGCCCGGCGCGAGCGACGACACGCTCGAGTACCACCGGAGCCAGGAGGAACGTGCATGGGAGCCGAGTTTTCATCACCACCGCCACCGCCAGCACCAACACCATCAGCCTATCCACCCGGCCCACCGCCTCCGCCCCGTCCCAGGCGGCTCATGCGCAGCAGCCACGAGCGAATGTGGGCGGGCGTGGCCGGCGGCATGGCCGAGTACTTCGATCTGGATCCCTCACTGGTGCGGCTGTTGTGGATCGCAGCCACCGTGGTCAGTGGTGGGCTGGCCGTGCCTGTCTACATTCTGGCCTGGATCATCTTGCCGCGAGACGACCGCTCGATGGCCGATTCGTCGGCGGCGTGGCGCGACTGGTCCCACGAGTTTCACTCCGAGACGCAGCGGCTGGCCGACGAAGCGCGACGCGTCGCCGACGACATGCGTGATGCGGGTCGCTCGTGGCGCGCGCCCGAGGCGCCTCCGCCGGGCGCTGAGGCGGCCACTAGCAGGGATGCGCCTCCGAGCGCGTACCCATCTCAACCCGCGCAGGATGCCTGGTGGCAGTCTGAGCAGTACGCCGATCGACAGCGGCATCACCATCCCCGCCATCCGCGTTCCACCGGCATCGTCCTGGTAACCCTGGGCGTGCTGCTGCTGGCCGCCAACGCGGGCATCTTCAGCTGGATCGAGTGGCGCACCATGTGGCCACTGATCTTCATCGGGCTCGGCGTGCTGCTGTTGGCCCGCCAGTCTGGCTGGGGTCGATGAGTTCGACGACGCCGTACAGTCCGCCAACCGTACCCCCCCGACCACGCCGCCGTGGCGGCGTCGTCGGACCGTTGGTGCTGATCTTCATCGGCGTCGTCTTCCTGCTCCAGAACACTGGCTACTTGCCGCCCAACTTCTGGGTGAACCTGTGGCGGCTGTGGCCGCTGCTGCTGGTGCTCGCCGGCATCGAGCTGCTGTTTGCCAATCGTCTGCCGTGGCTGATCGTGGCCTGTCTGGCGGCGGTCGTGCTGGTTGTGGGAGCGTTGGCGGTCAACGCCAACGTCGCGCCGACTGTCACCGCCCCGACCACAAAGCAGCTCGACACCGATCTCGGAGGCGCTACAGAAGCGGCCGTCACGGTCCGCTTCGGGGCCGGGCAGCTGACGATCGGGCCACTTGTGCAGCCGCGCGACAACCAGTTCGCCAGTATGACCTATACCGGCCCGCCCGACCTGGCGCCACAGGCGAACTACCTCGTGGCCGCCGGCGGGCTCGGCCGACTCGATTACCAGGTCAGCGGACGGCCGGGGCCAGGCTTCAACCCGTTTGCCAGCGGCCGCTCAGGCTCGGCACACATGGAGCTCAACCTTACGCCGCGTGTGCCCATCAGCTCACTCTCGATTCAGACGGGGGCGACCGAGGCCCACGTCGACCTGTCCAGCTTGCGCATCGGAGACATCGACATGTCGGTCGGTGCAGCCACGGCGTCGGTTCGCTTGCCCGAAAACGCAGGCCTGACCACCATGCACGTCAGTGGCGGCGCTTCGACGCTCACACTCGAGATCCCCCAGGGCGTCGCCGCGCGCATGCAGCACCATGGTGGCTTGAGCACGCTCAAGGTCGACCAGAGCCGCTTCCCACTGGTATCCGAGGGCCTGTATCAGTCAGCTGACTATGACCAGGCGGCCAACAAGGTCGATATCACCCTCGAAACGGGCGTCACCACGATTCAGGTGAACTGAGCGATTTGCGTCGCGCACGGTCCTGCATCTTCTGGACGTAGATGTCCATAGCCCAGGCGCCGCCGCCACGCAGCATGAGGTGTACGCCGATCAGGCCCTCGAGCACAGGCACCACGCCGACGCCGTAGCTGGCAATCTGCCAACCGCCGAGGCACGCCAGCAGCAGGCCGCACACGCGGCTCATGAAGCCGGTCAGCAGAAACACGCCCAGGGTGAAGGACAGCGCGGCCACGGGCAGCATGACGCCCATTGGTATGCCCTGCTCGAGCACGGCTCGTTGCGGGTCGGCCAGCGTAAGCACCGCCGACACGACCAGGTACAGCGCCACGATCAGGCGAATTGAGCCAGTGATCCGGCTGTGCGTGCGGCCCGTCACGCCTCGTCGACCAGGTGCACTCTCGGTATCCAGTGCGGCTCGAACCTGTCCAGGCCGGACGGTCCCAATTCCACAAGGTGCTGGCGCGCGCGAGCCGCGTCACGCCGCAGGCGCGCCACGTCGATGCCGTGGCAGACGTCGGGGAACGCCGACAGCAGACGGATGCCGTGGTCGAGCTTGACTGCCGCGCCATGAAAATTGCGGTTCTTCAGGAGGTGGTGCATACCCACGCCAATCTGCAGGATGCCTTCGTACAGGTGGCGAATCTCGCCGGGCGTGGCTCGCCACAGCAGCTCCAGTGTCTCATGCTGCTCGAAGAACTCGCCCGCATTGAACTCATGGATGCCCTGCAACAGGGCGGGTGGCGCGGGTTCGGCGCAGAGCGTGGCCAGGTCGGCGGACTCCAGGCGCTCGAGCGCACGGGCCAGCTTCGGATGGGTTGAGCGAGGGTCGGTGGGTGCCAACCCAAGGGTTATACTGGGCGGACCTATTAATTGGAGGGAGACGAACGATGACGTTCGCATCCGTTCAGGAGCTGATCCAGGGCACGAGCCAGGCTATCCAGCTCAACGGCGGCCTGCGCGTCAAGGACCCGTCCGCCCTGCGCGGCGAGGGGAGCGATCGTCTCGTCCACACAGCCGCGGTCGGCGAGGGAGAGGTACGCGACGCGGCGTGTTGGCTGCTCTGGGAAGTCGGCTGGGAGGTCGGCGTCAAGAGCGCCAGCATCGATCCGCTGTATCAGGCGCGTGCCCGCGAGGACTACAACAACCTGACCGTGCCTGCAATCAACGTGCGGGCCATGGCGTATGACTTTGCCCGCGCGATCGTAGCCTCGGCCAGGCGCCGCAACGTCGGCGCCTTCATCTTCGAGCTCGCCAAGAGTGAGATGGGCTACACCAACCAGGACTGCGATGAGTTCGCCACGGTGATGATGGCCGCCTCGATCAAAGAAGGCCACACCGGCCCGATCTTCATCCAGGGCGACCACTACCAGGCCGACGCCAAGAAGTACAAGACGGACCCACAGGGCGTCATCGATGGTTTGAAGAAGCTCATCCGCCAGGCGATCGCGGCTGGATACGGCAACATCGACATCGATACGTCAACGCTGGTCGATCTGTCATTCCCGACCCTGGCCGAGCAACAGCGCCACAACTACGAGCGCTGCGCCGAGCTCGCCGCCGAGATTCGGCAAAACGAGCCGCCGGGCGTGACGATCTCGACCGGTGGCGAGATCGGCGAAGTCGGCAAGAAGAACAGCACCGTCGACGAGCTCGAGGCCTTCGTCGAAGGCTTCAATACGTCGTTCCGCGCCAGGGTTGGCGAGAAGCGCGGGCTGTCGAAGATCAGCGTCAACACGGGCTCATCGCACGGCGGCGTGGTCTTGCCGGACGGCACCATCGCCAGGGTGGCCATCGATTTCGACACGCTGCGCGAGATGTCGGCGGCGGCGCGGCGCTACGGCATGGGCGGCGCGGTGCAGCACGGCGCCAGCACCCTGCC
>CBJLVJ010000495.1:0-3617 GCA_966426465.1 uncultured bacterium
CGGCGCCCGGCGAGCGCGCGGGGAAGTCGCCCAACAGCGCCGCGGGCAGCCGGCTGACTTCACAGATCGCGTACAGCAGGCCAAGCACCGCCGTTCCAGCGCCGTGCTGTGTGAGATGGCCGGCAACGACCGCCGACCAGGCCGCCGAGCCCAGGTTGAAGGCGAAGATCGCCAGGAGCACTGGCAACAACCCGATGCCCGATCCAACTCGGTTCGAAAGCGAAGGGCGACCCAGGGTTCGAGTCATCGGTGTGGCACGGGAAAGTGGTGCGCAGTTATGCCACTTCTGCCCGGTCAAGGAAAAGAATGTAACCATCTCAAGCGCATAGCGACTGTGTTGAAATCTGAATTGTGATGCGCTTCCCTGACGGCTTTCTCTGGGGCGCCGCGACAGCCGCTCACCAGATCGAAGGCAACAACGTGCACAGCGACTGGTGGCGCGCGGAACAGGCGGGCCTTCTCCCCCACGCGTCCGGAGCGGCTTGTGATTCGTGGAATTGCTGGCAAGACGACGTGCGGCTGCTGCGCGAGCTTGGCCTGAACGCGTACCGCATGTCGGTCGAGTGGGCGCGCATCGAGCCCCGCCGCGGCGAGGTCGACCAGACGGCGCTCGACACGTACCGCCGTCAGCTCGAGGCGCTGCGGCAGGCGGGCATCGAGCCCATGGTCACCCTGCATCACTTCACCAGCCCGCAGTGGCTCGCGGACCTGGATGGTTGGGCCAACGCCGAGGTGGTGCCGCGCTTTGCCGACTATGTCGAGCGCGTCGCGCGCGAGTTCGGCGATGTTGTGCGCTGGTGGATCACCATCAACGAGCCCAGCATCCTGGCCTTCAAGGCGTATATAGAAGGTAGCTGGCCACCCCACCAGCCGTGGAATTTGCGCGGCTACGTCAGGTTGCTGCGTAACGCGGCACGCGGCCACGCGCATGCTCGACGAGCAATTCTGGCCCACCGGCCCGACAGCCTGGTGAGCATGGCTTTCGCGATGTGGCCAATGCAGCCCGTGCGGCCCTGGAGCCCGATCGCCCAGGCCATGGCCCGACTGGGCGACTGGCTGTGGCAGGGCCGCATCCTCAAGCGCAGCCTGGCCTGGCTGGACTGGATCGGCCTCAACTATTACAGCCGCACGTGGGTCGGTTGGCCCTGGCCCGCCGCTCCGCTTGGATCAGGCGAGCGCACCGATTTTGGCTGGGAGATCTATCCGCCGGGCCTGTACGCCGTGTTGCGGCGCGTCGGCCGGTTCGGCAAGCCGATCGTGATTCCCGAGAACGGCATCGCCGACGCCGACGACCGGCGACGCGCCGCGTACATCGTCGCGCACCTGCGCGAGCTTCAGCGCGCCATCGCCGACGGCGTCGACGTGCGCGGCTACATGCACTGGACGCTGCTCGACAACTTCGAGTGGGCTGAAGGCTTCACGCAGCGGTTCGGGCTGGCCACGCGAGAGCGCCAGCTTCGCCCGAGCGCCCAGGTCTACGCCGCGATTGCCCGCGCCAACGCCCTCAGCGACGACGTGCTGCTGGTTTGATTCCCCGCAGGGGTCCCACTCGGGAGTGTCCGCAGCCCCCATCACACTGGGTCCCCTCCGGGGAAAGAATTTCTATGACGCTGGCGACTCCATCGCGCGGGGTTGGAAGCTCGTGCGGCGCGGGGCCTTCTCGGTCACCTGGTAGGCCAGTGAGCGGCCGAATAGCAGCCGCGTGTGGGCGTCCAGCGCCGGCAAGGCGACCATGGCCAGACCCGTCAGCGGCAGCAGCGGGAAACCGATCACGCCGCTCAGCATCGTGAACACGCTCACGCCGTCGCCTGAGCGCCACTTCAGCCAGACGTCGGCCAGGATGGCGAGCACCAGGGACGGTAGACACAACCCGAGCAGCGTTGAAAACACGGTGGTCTGCCACACGCCGAGTGTCGAGCGAACGTAGTAGCCCTCGTTGAGCAGCGGCGGCAGCAGACCGCCGAGCGTCAGCAAGAACCAGTGCGACGGCCACACCAGGTGCTCTTCGATGTACCAGCCGACGCGCGCGAAACGCACGTGCCACGGGATGTGCTGTGCGCGCCATGTGTGCAGCGTCAGATAGGGCACGTCCGAGACACCCCAGGCCCAGCGCCGGATCTGCTGATAGGTGCTGCTGGCCGATTTCCACAGGTCCACGCCTTCGGCCGCGTCGGCGTACACAGGCAGGTGAATGGCGCGTGTTCGCACGCGCTTGCCGAAGTGCAGCCACACCTTGAAGAACATGTGCGAGTCCTCGGGCACCACGTCCACGTCCCAGAAGCCGACACGGCTGGCGGCCCACCAGGACAGCGAGTACGTCGATTGAGGGATCAGGCGATGTGTGGCGGCCAGCCGCGCCAGCGAGTACAGCGAAAAGACGCTGCTCACGGCGCGCAGCGGCAGCGGCAGGCGCGCATAGTTGGCGTAGAACAGGATGGCGGGCTGATAGATGTGCAGCCGCCCGTCTCGGTGCGACAGGACCTCGTGCCCAAGCGCGGCCAGGTACTGGCGATCCATGCGCGAATCTGCGTCACACACGGTGACCAGGAGGTGGCGCGGATCGAGCTTCCCGGTGGCGATCAGCTCCTCTTCGACTCGCCGCGCGGCCCAGGCCAGGTTCGACGACTTGCCTTTGACCTCGCCCGGTAGATCGGGATGCATCGTGACAAGCCAGTGACCAAACCGCCGTGCGAAGTGGCGTGCCAGGCGGCCAGCTCGCGCCGGCGCCTCGGCGTCACGCTGCTCAAAGGCCATCACCACCGTAATTCGCTCGCCTGGCGTGGTTTGTCGGCTCAGGCACTCGAGCGTTTCGCTGAGGATCTCGTCGCTTTCCTTATAGGTGGGGACGATGACCAGGTGGTGGAGTCGGTTGTAGCCAGGTAAGCGGCTGGCCGCGGAGGCCCAGTCGACGCGGTGCGCGCGCTCGAGCCGAGCCAGGCCGATGAGCAAGCCGGCTGTGAATTCACAGGATCGCCATAACCAGTACGCCCCAAACGCGATCAGGAAGTAGCCGAGCAGTTGGGGCGCGAAGATCGACGCCCAAACGGGGGAAGTGAGGACCGCCCACGCCAGAGCCGGTGGCAGCACTTCGAGGATGCGCCGCGGAACAGGACGGAGCCCATCGGCAGCCCGGCTCGCTTCGTTGTGAGCGGAGACATGCGGGGTTCGGACCTCTGCCAGAGTCATCGCGTTCTACTAAGCACCTCGCATGCCGCCGTCTCCAGCGCTTCGTTTCGATTCTGTTGCGGCTGGGTGACGATACGTCTCCCTGACCGGTTTACCCGCGCAAGATCTTGAGTGCAACCCACCACAAGCCGATGACGAACACCGCGATCGCCAGCCACTGGGCAAAGTCGGTTGGCTGGGGCAGCGCCGCGGCCCGGCCGGCCGCCCCGCGGCACCCGGCCAGGAGGCCTGTCATCAGTGTCGCCAGCAGCCACAGACCGCGCATCCTCTGGAAATCCTAACGCCGGCTACGGTCGTTCGACTCGAATGGGTCCCCTCCGGGAAATCAGCTCAAGTGACGGTCGAGCCAGTGCACCATGGGCGCGGCGGCGCGCAGCTGGGCTTCGGCCCAATCGAGGAACTCGGGCGTCGCGCTGATGCCTTCGCGCGGC
>CBJLVJ010000496.1:0-3614 GCA_966426465.1 uncultured bacterium
GACTTCGCCACATTGGTCCGGCTCACCGCGGAAGCAGTCGATCGTGCGTCCTGGCTGGACGCCTTCCTGCTCGCGGCAGGCGCCAATCAGGTTGTGGAGGACTACCTGCACCCAGACGCACTGGCGGCCGCCAGGCTCGCGCCGCGTGTCGCCCACCTGCCGGCGCCCGCCGGCCGTCTGGCGAGTACGCTTGTGCGCGAGGCAAGCCGCGCCTTCGTCACCCTGCGCGCCCGCCGCCCTGAGGTGGCCCGCTGCGCGGACTGGCAGCGGCGATGGAGTGATCAGGTGGTGCGCCCGCTCGCAGCGCACCTGACCGGTGGCACCGAGGTTCGGCCGCCGCGCCACGTGCCGGGCACGGCGGGGCTTCCCACCGGGCTGCGGCGGAGCCTGATCCGTCTGCCAGCGTGCTTCCGTGGCTTCGATCTGCAGATCGAAGACGTGCAGCACCTGGCCGCTGGTTTCGCAAGCCGTTGGCCCGACCGCGAACGGCCGCTGGTCGTGGTTGGCCTGCGAACGGCGGGCAGTTATCTCGGACCGCTGCTGGCGGCGGATCTCGAAAGGGGTGGCTACGTCGACATACACAGTCTGACCATTCGTCCGAATCGCACCCTGCTGCCCACCGAGTCAGCCGTGCTCCGTGACCGGTCCGCTGCTGGCTCGCTGGCGCTGCTCACGGATGATCCACCCAGCCGGGGCAGCGCCCTGACGGCGGGTCAGCGCCTGCTGCAACGGCACGGCTTCGCGTCGGAGGCGATCGTGCTGCTGGTACCGGTGCTGGGATCCGAGAACGACGTGCCACCGATCGCACGCGAGCAGCCATCCGTCATCCTGCCCGAGCGTGTGTGGGCCGTCCACCAGCGCCTCACTCCGGAGTCGGTCCGCGCCAGTCTGAACCGACTCCTGGCGCCCGCCCGAGTGACGAGCGTGGAGCGCCTGGCGCTGGCCGCGCGGACCTGGCGGCGAGGCCACGTCCAGGCGCGCTACCTGGTCAGGCTGGACGATGAAACCGAGCGCGAGGTGTACGTCAGCGGCCAGGGTCTCGGCTATCTGGGAGCGCACGCGCTGGCCGTGGCGGGACGACTCGACCGCTACGTGCCTGTCATCTACGGCATGGACGGTGGACTGTTGTTCCGCGAATGGTTGCCCGAGCAGCGTCAACTCTCGCGCCTCGATGCGCGTCCGCTGGCGGCCGGTGTGGCCGAGTACGTGGCGCGTCGTTCGGTCGTGCTTGGCACACGTGAGGACCTCAGCCTGCGCCTGGCGGACCGCGATCCGGTGTGGCAGGTCGCCGGCTACGTCCTGGGCCGTGCTTTTCGGCGCGCCTCGCCCGTGCTCCGTCCGCTCCTGCAGCGGACGAGCCGTCACCTCTTGCGGAGCCAACGACCATGCGTCGTCGATGGCAGCACCGACCTGTCGCGCTGGTTCGTGCGGGACGACGGCGGTGTACACAAGATCGAGTTCGCGGAGCATGCGTTTTCAAATCTCGATCGGGCGTGCTTCGATCCGGTGTACGACGTGGCGGGTGCCGTGGCCGGGCTCGACGACGACCTCCACGCCAGCATTGTCGACGCCTACGAACAGGCGACCGGCGAACACGTCGACCCGGAGCGCATGCTGCTGTACAGCATCGTCCAGAGCGAAAAGCGCCAGCGCATGGACCCGAGCCGCGCGCTGGCGGTGGAGCGGGCGTGCGCCCGGGCGATGCAGCGCTACCTGCACGCGACGGTTTTCGCGGACGCCGTCTCGGCGAGGTCGGGTGCGGTGTGCGGCATCGACGTCGACGGCGTGCTCGAGATAGAGCGTCTCGGCTTTCCTGCCCTGACGCCTGGCACGGCCCTGGCACTGCGCGCACTGAGCAGGCATGGCTATCGGCCAATCCTCGTCAGTGGCCGGGGTCTGGCGGAGATGCGCGACCGGTGTCGCGCGTACGGTCTGGCGGGCAGCGTCGCGGAGTACGGCGCGGCAATCTACCTGCGCGCGGGCGACGTCGTACACGAGATGCTCTCCAGCGATGGTCGAACGGCGCTCGACAAGGTCCGCTCCGCTCTGGCGAGCCTGCCGGGGGCACACATCGACCCGGAGTACGCGCGCGGAGTACGTGCCTTCCGGGTTGGGCCGCACGCACGACGGGTTGGGCTGGATCCTGATGTCATCGCGCGCCTGCTGGCGGAAACCGACGGAGTGCGCGCGATTCGTGGCAATCACCAGACGGATTTCATGGTGACTGACGTGGACAAAGGTAGCGGCGTGCGTGCCCTGCTGGAGCTACTGGGTGAAGACCGCCTGGCGCTGGCGATTGGCGACTCCGCTTCGGACTTGCCCATGCTGGCTCTGGCCGAGCGACCACGCGCGCCCGCCAACGCCGACGAAACCGTGCGTCGAGGCGGAGTTCCCCAAACGCGCGGGGTGGCGCACGTCGGCTTCATCGAAGCGGTCACGGAGCTGCTCGGCCACCCGATCGGCGGCTGCGCACGCTGCCGGCCGGCGCGGCTGGACCGACGAGCGCGCCTGCTGCTGGCGGCATTCGGTGGCCAGGACGTCCAGCGGCTGGGGACCGCTTCCCAGGCGTTGAAGCTCGCCGCGCTGCTCGTCAGGAGCGCCGGAAGTGGCCGCTAAAATGCTCCCCCGTAGACTGAGTGTCATCCTGAGGGAGGAACGACCGAAGGATCCGCTTCTCGTTGCTGGTGTCGGAGTAGCGGATCCTTCGCAAGCTCAGGATGACAGATCTCGCCAGGAATGGTGGGAACGATCTAGCCTGGCGTATGGCCCTGACAGCCAGGTGTCGCTCCTCCTTGCCCGCGCCGACGGCCAGGTACGCCAGGAGGTAGGTCAGAAAACCCAGAGCGGCGAGAGCGAGCAGCGATGTCCACGACGATGGCGCCAGCGCGCGCTGCGCAGCCCACAGGGTCAGCAGCGTCGGAATGGCTGGCGCAAGCGACGGCACGACCACCTGTCTGAACGCGTCGCGGGCGTCGATGCCAATCACGCGCATGCTGTACGGCACGACCACCGCGAGGCACTCGATGCTCGTTGGAATCAACGTGCCGAGCGCCACCCCGGCCAGACCCAGTGGGCGCACCAGGGCGATGGACAGCAGCAGATTGGCCAGCGCCGAGACCAGCGACGCGATGGCCACGGGGCGGTGACGGTTCATGCCTTGCGTGGCGACCACGGCCGGCCAGACGGCGGTTTCGAACAGGTTGGCGAGGGTGAGGATCACCACCAGGTTGGCCTGATCGGCGAATTGGCTGCCGACCCACAGCGTCAGCAGTGGCCCGGCCAGCACGGCAAGCGTGCAGCCGATTGGCGCGAAAAACGCCAATCCGAGCCGCGTCGAGGTCAGCACCAGCGCGCGCAGACGACGCGGATCGCCGCTGGCGTGCACCTCTGAGGCGAGCGGGAGCAGCACGCGCAGGAACTGGTAGGCCAGGTTCTGCGCCAGATCGCTGGCCTTGTGCGCGACCGCGTATGGCGCCACGGCGCTGATGGGCAGGAACGCCGCCACGACGACTTCGTCTGTGCGGGTCTTGACGCGCTTGGCCACGCGGCCGAGCAACAGCGACCAGCGGAAGGACCAGATGGTGGCGGCGGCCGCGCGCTACGGCCTGCCCCAG
>CBJLVJ010000497.1:0-3593 GCA_966426465.1 uncultured bacterium
TGCAACTCGAGTTGCATTAGGAGAGGATGGCAAACGTGAGCTACCTGGTCACTTTGATCTCGCTCGTCTGGCTCGGTGGGTGGGTCGATGCCCGCCTCCCGTGGCCTCGCGTGCGGCACGGTTGAGCGCATGGTCCCGGGCCACTTCGGTCTCGCCGCCGGCCTCAAATCACAGGTGCCATCGGCGCCGCTCTGGGCGTTGATGCTCGCCACTCACTGGCTCGACGTCGTGTTCGTGCCGCTCTTCTTACTCGGCATCGAAACCATCACACCGGTCAACCCCGACAATCCGAATGCCTACGGCGGATGTGTCATTCACGCCATCTATACGCACTCACTCGTCGGGGCGCTGGTGCTGTCGGCGATCGCCGGCGGACTTGCGTTCCTGCGCTGGGGTCGAATTGTTGGCGTGACGATCGGGCTGGTTGCCTTTTCACACTGGCTGCTCGATCTCGTCGTGCATTATCCAGATCTGCCCATCCTGCCGGGCAATGTCGGCAACCTGCCGTTGCTTGGCTTCGGGCTCTGGGGCTTGCCGGCCGTGGCGGCTTTCGTCGAGCTGGCGCTGGTGCTGGTTGGGGCCTACATGTACTACCGCGCGGCGACGAGGTTGCCGGTGGCGCCACCGCTGGATCCAGCGCGTCAGCGACGCCGCGTATACACCGCGACTGGTGTTGTCACCGGATTGATGTTGATTTCGTTCATCACGACCGTTCTAGGGATTGGCTGAGACATGTGCATTTTCTGTGGGACTCCGGATCCATCGCACGACACGATGATTGTTCGCGCCGCGGTGCTCGCAGGAGGCACTGCCTTTATTCTGACGCCTCGGCGCTGGTTGGGTCAGTTGAGAGACACGCTGCTGCGCAAACTGGCTCGCAATGACGTGGCGATCGGCCGCCAAGCCCGAGGAACCTGTCAAGGAACATAGGTAGCATGTAGGCACTGCCCTTAAGACAGGTACACGAGACGGTTACACGCCTGGGTCGGTGCCGCCCGCGCTCACCAGAACCTTGGCCTCGAACGGTCCGATACCCACGGCGAGGTCCCGTTTGACTGACGCGCAGAGCTGCACCCAGAATCGACTGGAACGTGGTACGCACGGACGGGAACCGAACGCGGTAACCAGAACCAGCTGAGCTCATCGCCCGCGGCCCTCATGTGCTTCTGGCGCGGAAATAGAGCCAGCACCTGGGCCGTCGTACACGAGCATGGTGCTGGGGACGCCGTCGGACCTGTAGCCTGCCGAGGATTTCCACGTGCCCCATCGAGTATCGGTTAGGGTCAAGCCTGGGAACCCGACCATGATCAGCCACCTGGTGCATCAGGATTTCGAACGCGCACGGCGCAAAGCACGCTGGCGTGCGCTGCTCAAGCGCCTGCGCAGATGCAACAATGCGCTGCTGTCGTTCGAGGAGATCCGCCGCGGCTTGCGCGCCCAGGTTCAGCACTACGGTGGGCTGCACCAGGTGTCGATTCACCAGATCGTCGGCAGCGTCAGCCGCTATCACGATTTCGACCGGGCGTTCTTGCCGCGACGAACGACGACCCGGGACCGCTGGGAAGGCATCGATCGCGCCTACTACGAGGACACCGCGCTACCGCCAATCGAGCTGTATCGGCTGGGTGAAACGTACTTCGTCAAGGACGGCAACCATCGCGTCTCGGTCGCCCGCGAGCGAGGCCAGGAGTTCATCGACGCCTACATCATCGAGCTGGAGGCGCCAGTGCCCATTACGTCCATTGAGGAGCTCGAGGAGTGGGTGCGACGCCAGGATGCGCTCGATTTTCTGACCCGGACGCGGCTCGTTCGCCTGCGACCCCAGGCGCGGGTGGAGCTGACGCTGTGCGGACAGTACGAAAAGCTGCTCGAACACATCGAAGTGCATCGCTGGTTTCTGGGCATCGAGCGGCAGCGGCCCATCGGCTGGGAGGAAGCGGTCACCAGCTGGTACGACCGCGTGTATGCGCCGCTGGCCGGCATCATTCACCGCAGCGGCGCGCTGCGCGAGTTCCCAGGCCGCACGACCGCCGACCTGTACCTGTGGGTGATCGAGCACCGCTGGTTTTTGCAGCAGGCTGGTCTGCTCGACGAGCACAAACCCCTCGAGGACAGCGTGCGCGACTACGCCGCACAGTTCAGCGGGCGGACAACCCGACGGCTCAGCCGGCTGGCGCGGTGGGCCTCCGCCCGTCTGCGCGCGGCCTGAAGGGAGCCTTCACCGGTGCGAGTCGGAACGGCAGCGGCGCTGAACCTGGACCTGGTGAGTCCGCGCTTCAAAGCAAACCCGTATCCGACGTACGCCCGCCTGCGACGTGACGCGCCGGTGGTCCAAACCCGACTGCCCGACGGCCGCGAGGCGTGGCTCGTGTCGCGCTACGAGGACGTAGACCGCGTGCTCAAGGATGCGCGTTTTGCGAAAGACCGCCGGCGTGTGACGAGCCCGCCACGCATGCCGTTCGAGCGCATGCTGGAGCCGCTGACGCGCTCGCTCCAGTTCAACATGCTGGACCTCGATGCACCAGATCATACGCGCTTGCGCGGACTGGTCCACAAGGCCTTCACGCCACGCCTGATCGAGCGCTTACGCGGACGGATTCAGGCGCTTGCGGACCAGTTGCTCGATCAACCGGCACAGCGCGGCGAGCTGGACCTGGTGCGCGACTACGCGCTGCCGATTCCCGCCATCGTCATCGCTGACCTGCTGGGCGTGCCAGCCAGCGACCGCCACCGCTTTCACCGCTGGTCGAGCAAGCTGGTGAGCGTCTCGGCGGCGAGCGATTTGCTGACCGCGGTGCCATACATCTTGCTGTTCATGCGCTATGTGAAGCGGCTCGTGGCAAAGCGGCGTGTCGAGCCGCGCGAAGACCTGATCACGGCGCTGGTTCAGGCCGAAGAGGCGGGCGACCACCTGAACGCGGATGAGCTCGTGTCGATGATCTTCCTGCTGCTGGTCGCTGGGCACGAAACGACCGTGAACCTGATTGCGACGGGCACGCTTGCCCTGCTCGAGCAGCCGCACGACCTGGAGCGGCTGCGAGGTGAGCCTTCCCTGCTCGAGCGGGGCACGGCCGTCGAGGAGCTGCTGCGATTTACCAGTCCGGTGCAGGTCGCGACCGAGCGGTACGCCGTCGAGCCCGTCCAGGTGTCAGGTACGAGCGTGCCGTATGGCGCGATGGTGCTGGCGGTACTCGGCTCCGCCAATCATGACGAGGGCCGCTTCGTGGATCCCGAGACGCTGGACCTTGCTCGCTCGCCGAATCCGCATGTTGCCTTCGGTCAGGGCCCACACTACTGTCTCGGCGCTCCGCTGGCGCGCCTGGAAGGCCAGATCGCCTTCGAGACGTTGCTGCGCCGGTTCTCGGACCTGCAACTGGCCGTGCCAGTGGAGTCGCTGCCGTGGCGCCGCGGTGTCTTCCTGCGAGGCGTGGAGCGACTCCCGTTGCGCGTGCGGGCCACCTGAGCTGGTCTCACCTTGCGCGCGCAGGCCGCCTGAGCTGGTCGCACATGATGCCGCCGCGCAGCGGCTGACGCGCGCGGGGCTACCATGCAGTCCATGCCTCGCAGCGTTGTCGTCACCGGTGCCGCCGACG
>CBJLVJ010000498.1:0-3591 GCA_966426465.1 uncultured bacterium
CCATCTTCATCGCTTCGAGCACCACCAGAGGTTGGTTCTGGACCACGTGCTGGCCCGCCTCCACCGCCACGCGCACCACGCGGGCCGGCATCGGCGCGGAGAGAGATCCGGCGCCTCCACCGCCGCCGCGGTCGGCCGCCGTCTGCTCGACCGTCAGCGCGGGCGTCCGCTCCAGGCGATACGTCTGACCCTGCCAGTGAACGTTGCGCCGATCCGGCTCGAGCTCCTCAATGCTTACCGCCTGGTCGTCCACGCTCAGGCGATACGGTTGAAGCGCCAGGCCGCCCAGCGCGCGCACGCGCAGGCATCGCTCGCCGACCAGGACTTCGACAGCCTGCTCGTCCGGTTCGCTGGACGCGGTCGCGTGATGGCTACGCGTGGCGCGGCTCCAATCGGCCGGTTGCTCGATTCGCCCGATACGCCACGCGCTTTGCCGCCGCCACGGGTCGCGCAAGCGTGGCGGGAGCAGCACGTCCAGCCCGCTCGTGGCGGCCAGCACCGGCGCTGGAAGCTCGGTCAGGCTGTCCACGATGCGGTGCTCGTCGAGGAACGCGGTATGGAGCTCGCCCGCGCGGAATGGCGCCGACTCGATCGTCGCGAGCAGCACGTCGAGGTTGTCTTTGATGCCCTCCACGCGGGTGTGGGCCAGCGCGTCCGCCAGACGGCCGATGGCCGCCTCGCGACTGGCGTCGTGTGCGATCACTTTGGCCAGCAGCGAGTCGTAGAACGGGGGCACCCAGGTGCCGTCGGTCAGCCACGTATCGACGCGGACCGAGTCCGGGACTTCGAAGCGTTGCACCGTGCCGCTGGACGGCACCCAGCCGGCCAACGGGTCCTCGGCGATCAGCCGCGCCTCGATGGCGTGGCCCCCGAACGCCACGTCGGCCTGCGACACCGGCAGCGACTCGCCGGCTGCGACGCGTAGCTGGATCTCGACCAGGTCCAGCCCGGTGACCGCCTCGGTCACCGGATGCTCCACCTGCAGCCGCGCGTTCACCTCCAGGAACGCGAACGTGCCCCGCTCGTCGAGCAGGAACTCGACCGTTCCGGCGTTGGCGTAACCCGCCGCGCTTGCCAGTCGCAGCGCCGCAGCGCCCATGCGCGCGCGAAGGTCGCCATCTACCGCCGGAGACGGGCTCTCCTCGATGAGCTTCTGGTGGCGGCGCTGAATGCTGCACTCGCGTTCGCCCAGGTGGATCAGGTTGCCCTGCTGATCGCCCAGGATCTGCACCTCGACGTGGCGCGGCCGCCTGACGTAGCGCTCCAGCAGGACGCGATCGTCGCCGAAGCTCGCCATGGCCTCGCGTTGCGCTGCCTTCCTCTGCTCGTCGAACTCGTGCGCGGTTTCGACCACGCGCATACCGCGACCGCCGCCGCCCGCGCTCGCTTTGATCAGCAGCGGGAAACCGATGCGGCTCGCGTGGTCGCGCAGGGTGGCCGGCGACTGGTCGGCGCCGTGATAACCCTCGAGCAGGGGCACCCCGTTCTGGGCAGCGAGCGCCTTCGCGCGCGCCTTGTCGCCCAGCGCGCGCATGGCCGCGGGCGGCGGGCCGATCCACATGAGGCCTGCCTGCTGGACCGCCTCGGCAAAGTCAGCGTTTTCAGCCAGGAAGCCGTAGCCGGGGTGGATTGCCTGCGCGTGCGTCGCCTGCGCTGCCTCCAGGATGGCCCGCGCGTTGAGATAGCTCTCGGCCGCCGGTGGCGGCCCGATGCGCACCGCCTGGTCGGCCAGGGCCACGTGCGCCGATTGCGCGTCGGCGTCCGAGTACACCGCCACACTACGCACGCCCATTCGCTCGCACGTGCGAAAAATGCGCACCGCGATCTCGCCCCGATTCGCCACGAGCACGCTTTCCAGCGGTGGCATCATCTCCCGCCCGACTGCCGCTGGGGTCTGCTGAGCCGACCGCTGCTGGCGCCAGCGGGAGTGTGCTGGCCAGGCGCTTCATGGCGGTCCCAATGCGCGCAGCGCTGCTGCATCCTCCGGATGGGTCCCCTCGGGGGAAAAAATGCGTCAACAGTCACATGCGGAAGACCCCGAAGGGTGTGGCGGGGATATCGGCGTTGAGCGCGGCGGCCAGGCCCAGCGCCAGCACGGTGCGGGTATCCACCGGGTCGATCACACCGTCGTCCCACAGCCGCGCGGTGGAGAAGTACGGGTTGCCCTCGGCCTCGTAGGCGGCAAGCGTGGGGGCGGTAAACGCCTCGCGCTCGTCGTGCGACATGTCGCGGCCCTCACGCTGCAGGTTGTCGAGGCGCACCTGCAGCAGCACGCTCGCCGCCTGCTGGCCGCCCATCACGCTGATGCGCGCATTCGGCCACATCCACAACTGCCGCGGCGCGTACGCGCGGCCACACATGCCGTAATTGCCCGCGCCAAAGCTGCTGCCAATGATCACCGTGAACTTGGGCACCTGGGCATTGGCGACAGCCATGACCATTTTGGCGCCGTCACGCGCCAGGCCACGGTTTTCGTACTCGCGTCCGACCATGAACCCGGTGATATTTTGCAAGAACACCAGCGGGATCTTGCGCGCGCAGCACAGCTCGACAAAGTGCGCGCCTTTCAAGCTGCTTTCGCTGAAGAGAATACCGTTGTTGGCAACAATGCCTACTGGATACCCTTCGATGTGGGCAAAGCCGGTGACAAGCGTCGTGCCATAGCTGGCCTTGAACTCGTCGAGCTCGCTCGCGTCGACAATGCGCGCGATGACCTCGCGCACATCGAACTGCCTGCGCAAGTCGGGCGGCACGATGCCGTACAGCTCACACGCGTCGTAGCGCGGCTGGCGCGGCTCCAGGACCGGCAAGGGTGCCCGCCGGCTGGCGGGTATGTTGGCGACGATACGGCGGGTGATCGCCAGCGCGTGCAGGTCGTCTTCGGCGAAGTGATCGGCCACGCCCGAAATGCGTGTGTGCACGTCGGCGCCGCCAAGCTCCTCGGCGGTAACGCTCTCGCCGGTGGCGGCCTTCACCAGCGGCGGGCCGCCGATGAAGATCGTGCCCGTGCCTTTGACAATGACTGTTTCGTCGCTCATCGCTGGCACGTACGCGCCGCCGGCCGTACACGAGCCCATGACCACCGCCACCTGGGCGATGCCGCTGGCCGACAGGTTGGCCTGGTTGAAGAAAATTCGACCGAAATGCTCTCGATCGGGGAAGACGTCGGCTTGCAGCGGCAGAAAGGCCCCGCCCGAATCCACCAGGTACACGCACGGCAGGTGGTTTTGTTCGGCGATCTCTTGAAGTCGCAGGTGCTTCTTGACGGTCATCGGGTAGTACGTGCCACCTTTGACCGTGGCGTCGTTGGCGACGATGGCGACTTCCTTGCCCTGTACTTCGCCGATACCGGTGACGATGCCGGCTGACGGCGCTTCGTCGTCGTACATCCCGTTGGCGGCCAGCGGCGATAGCTCCAGGAACGGCGTGCCCGGGTCGACCAGGCGCTCGATGCGCTCGCGCGCCAGAAGCTTGCCGCGCGCGCGGTGGCGGCGTACCGCCTCAGGGCCGCCGCCCTGACTGACCTGCCTCAGGCGAGCCCGCAGGTCGTCCACGAGCGCGAGATTGCGCTCACGGTTGGCCACAAACTCC
>CBJLVJ010000499.1:0-3586 GCA_966426465.1 uncultured bacterium
CGGGAGGGGCGCGACCGATTCTGCCTGACCCATCGCGTCGCGCAGTTGGCCACGGATCTGGTCCTCGCCAACCACGAGTGAATCGAGTCCCGCGGCGACCCGCACCAGGTGCAGCAGCGCTTCCGCACCAGTACGCACGGCGAGATAGGGCTGCAACTCGGCGACATCGAGTCCAGCTGCGTCGGCCAGGCTACGCTGCAAGGCGCGCACGGCCGGCGCCGAGCCACCCGTCACCCAGGCATACACCTCGACGCGATTACAGGTCGACACCAGCACGCTGGGCAACTCACGCGGCGAGCGCGCGTACCAGTGCTGCGCGTCGAACGCGAGACACTCGCGAAGCTCGAGAGGTGTGAGGTGGTGGCTCGTGCCGACCATGACCAGGCGGCCCATCAGACAACTCCAATCGATCGCCGCGGCATGGCTGATCGCGTTTTGCTCACATCAAGCATCCACCGCAAGCATCTACTGCTGGTGGAACGGTGGCATGCGCAAACCGTCTGAAACTTGACTCAGGCCTTTGGCCTACACGGCATACGCCGATCGCATGATGCCCAGACGTCCCAGCCTGGCGGTTGCGGGCGACCGGGCGCTAGTCGGCCGGCTTGACGCTCAGGTGGGTGAGGACGGCCTGGTTCTGATCACCGCCCAGAAACACGCCCACGCCGCCCGCCGCGAGGGTCGGGTCGGTGGCTTTCGCCACCTGGACGCCGTTCACGCTGAGCGTGAGCTGGTCATTCCTGGCCGTCACCACCAGCTCATTTTCGGCGTCGCCGGTGTGCACGGCTGCCGACGCGGCCCACGGCACCAGGTCAACCCAGTGGTCCTGCTCGCGGCGCCAGATGCCCACCTCGCCCTTATCGCCCACCTCGAGGACGTAGTACTGGCCGGCCTGGTTGACTCCGTCGCGCGAGTCCGGCGTCTGGTCGCGCACGATGATCCCGTAGCCGCCGCCGAGCGGCCCGCCAGTCTTGTGGAACGTGGCGGCAATGCTCACATTGCCCATGGGCTGCGAGGCGACGCCGACGCCGACAAAGCGCTGGAGGACGCGCGCGAAGAGATGGTAGCCATCGGATCCGAGCCAGGCCGTGGAGCCCGGGTCGTTGGGCCAGGTCGGAGCGGTCGCCTGCCCGGGCGAGAAGTTCAGCGCGGCCAGGCCGCCGACCGACACGGGCGATGCACTGGGCGCGGCTGCCGCGACCTGGTCGGTGGGCGTCGTGGGGCGGACCGCGATGGCCGGTACCGGCGCCTGGATGCTGGTGTTGCCGAGCCCATCCAGCTGGTAAAGGTTGTACCTGTCCATCAGCGCGATCAACTTGTCGCCGTACGCCGGGTCGGTGCTGTAGCCCGAACGTCCGAGCAGCTGCACGAACTGGCGCGGATTGCTGGCGGCATGCATCGCCTGCGCGTAGCGTGGGGCGGTCGCCAGCAGTCGGTCGTGGTCGGTTATCGAATCGGCCATGCTGGTGTAAGCCCGGAAAGCGCTCACGGTCTGGTACAGCTGGCCGGCAGTGTCGTACTCGGCCGTCGGCATCCATACAACGCTGCCAGCCAGACTGGCGGGGTCCATGGCCTTGATGCCGAAGTAGTTGTTGGCATCGGTCGCCAGGTGGGAGCGGCCCCAGTCGGACTCCAGGATGGCCTGAGCGACGCTGACACTCGCGGGCACTCCGGTCCGCGCTTCACTGTCGCGGGCTGCCTGGGAGGCGACCTCCAGGAACGCCTGCTGCTGCCGCGTGGCGGCGGGCGCTAGGACGATCTGACCCGGTGGCGGAATCCGCACCACTGGGGTAAGCGCCGGGCCCGTAGCGGCGACATCGACCCAGCCCCGATCGACGGCCATGGTGAAGTCTGAGCGGTACACCACGACCTGGACGCGGCCCTGCACCGGACCGTCGAGCTGTTGCAGGGCTGTGAAACGGTCGAGCTGGCGAACCGCGTCCGCGCTCGGGGCAGCCGAGCGCCACAGCGGCGTGGTCTGCGCGGCCACCAGCCAGTGCGTGCCTGGCGCCGAGGCGAGGACCTGGCGGGCGTTGACCCAACCGCTCGTGGTGACGTGACCGTACTGGTCGTACACCTCGACTTGCAGACTGGAGGGCGTTGCGTTCAGGACGTGCAGGAACGTGTAGCGGGCCAGTGGCTGGCCGTTGTCCACGTCCGAACCCGAGTCCGATGGGAACAACATTGTCGAGTCCTCGACCACCTGAACCCAGCTGGCAGGGGTTGCATTGGACGCCGCGGTTGGCTGCGGCTGGGTCGGCGCTACCGACGAGGCTGGCTGCGAGGGCGTGTTCGTGCCTACCTTGCGCGGTATGCTCACGCCGGCTGGGCCGACATCGATCAGGCTGGCGGCTTGGGCGCTGGGCCCGACGAGCACCACGAGGAGGCCGATGGCGGCCATGAGCGTATGCAGTCCAGAGCGAGGATAGAGTCGGCGCATGCGGGTGGCGGACTATACGAGCGGAGCGGCCGATATCCAAGCCAGGCGCGCCTGGACTTTAAACGTCGGCCGCCAGGGGCACCCGCACGTTCAGGCGAGTACCCTCGCCGGGCGCGCTAGCGATCTCGAGCGTGCCGCCCACCGAGGCCGCCCGCTCACGCGTCGATTGCAGCCCCAGGTGGCCCGGGAACTGGCCATGCGGGTCGAACCCGCGCCCATCGTCGGCCACGACGAGGTCCACGGTGCCAGTGCTCACCTCCAGGACCAGGTCCAGGCGCCTGGCGCGGGCGTGCTTGGCCGCGTTGTGCAGTGCCTCCTGAGCCACCCGATACAGCGCTTCCTTGGCTCGCTGAGACAGGTCGGGTTCATCGGAGGTGGCCAGGTGTACGTCGATGCCGTGGCGCGCCTGGACCGCTGCGGCTTGCTTCTCCAGGGCGCCAACCAGGCCCTCCTGCTCGAGTGACTCGGGCCGCAGCTCAAAGATCAGCGCCCGCATCTCGGTCATCCCGGCGGCGCTCAGGCGCAGCACGTCGTCCACGAGTCCGCGCGCTCGCTCGTGGGCCCACGACCTTGTCGTGATGGAACCTGGCGATCAGCGCCGGGCTGTAGCCCAGTTGGGCCAGAACCTCCTCGGTATGCTCGCCCAACAGCGGTGAGGCCTTGACGGTGGGCGTGAAGCCCGAAAACTTCATCGGGCTGCCGACGGTGAGATAGGTGCCCCGCTCCTTGTGAGGGACTTCGACAATGGTGCCGCTCTCGCGCAAATCCGGGTCATTTTCGATGTACTTCATGCTCAACACCGGTGCGCAGGGGACGTCGAACTGGCGCAGGATATCGACGGCCTCGTACTTGGTCTTGTCGGCCAGCCATTTCTCGATGTCGGCGAAGATGTCGAAGATGTGCGGCTGGCGGGCGGCGGCGGTGACGTAGTCGGGGTTGTCGACCCAGTCCGGCTTGCCGATGGCCTGGCAGGTTCCGGCCCAGTTCTGCTCCTGAATGGTGAAGTAGATATACGCGTTGGGATCCGTTTGCCAACCCTTGCACTTGAGAATCCAGCCGGGCTGGCCACCGCCGCCGGCGTTGCCACCGCGCGGCACGGCATCGCCGAACGTCTCGTTGGGATACTGCGGGTACTCTTCCAGGTAG
>CBJLVJ010000500.1:0-3584 GCA_966426465.1 uncultured bacterium
CCTCGGCCGTCCGCTCCCCATGCCGCAGGCCATCTCGCGCGAAATCGAGTCGTCGTAGGAGTGAGTAACGGTGTGGACTTGTGCCGTAGGCCGCGCGGAACTGGCGGGCCAGCTCATAGCGGCTCAGTCCCGTGATGCATTCGAGCTCGGCTGAGCGCACCACGGTCAGCCGAGCGTCGAGAAAGTCGCGCGCCCGCGCCAGAGCCGGCAGGTCGAGCCGCCGCGGCCGGGCGGCGGTGGGCAGGCTCGGATCGGCGGCGAGCAGGCCCTCGGCCAGCTGAACGATCAGCGTGTCGCGGGCGAGCGGCTCCAGCCCTGAGCCGAACGCCGCACTGACCGCCCAGGCAAGCCGCGGGCTGCTCATGACCGGTTCACGAACGAACGGCAGCGGCGTCGGTCGGCCGGTGATCGTGCGCACCGCGGCGCCGATCTGCGCTGGCGCGACGTACACGATGTGATAGCCGAAGCCGCCCTCAGTGCCAGCACGCCCATCGTGCTGCTCGTCGGGATGCAGGACCGTGACCTGACCGGGCAGACTGCGCTGGAGGCTGCCGCGATAGTCGAACGTCTGCACGCCCAGGTCGGTGACGGCGATGCCATACGTGTCGTGGCGATGCGGCGCGAAGCCACGGCCGCTGAACCAGGCTTGCAGGAGCTCGACCCCGCCGATCGGCCCCTGACTGCGCACCCAATCGCCGCACGATCGTTCAAGACCTTCGTGCGCCGTCCTGCGTAGGCTGGCTGCCATGCGGCGAGTCTACTTGCCAGCCACACGCGGGCCGCGATGACGCCCGAACAGACCCTGGCGTTTCTGGGCTTCTCGATCGTGGTGGCCGGCACGCCCGGCCCGAGCAACGCCGTGCTCACCGCGACCGGAGCCAACGTAGGGGTAGTCCGCGGCCTGCCCGCGCTGCTCGGCGTGGCGGCCGGCATGGGCGTGCTGATGTTCGTGGTGGCCTTCGGGCTCGGCCGGATCATCCTCGAAAGCCCCGTGCTGCTGGCGGCAGTCAAGTGGACGGGTGCCGCCGTGCTGCTCTGGCTGGCGTGGAAGATCGCCACATCCCGACACGCCAACCTCGACAAGGACGCACGGCCGATCGGCTTCCTTGGCGCGGCAGCCTTTCAGTGGGTCAACCCGAAATCGTGGTTGGCATGCACGAGCGCCGCGGCGGCATTCCTGGATCAGAGCCGCGGGAGCGCTGACGTGCAAGCGGCGACGCTCGCGCTCATCTTCGTGCTGGCGGCGCTGCCGTGCTGCTTCGTCTGGCTGGCCTTCGGCGCGGTCGTCCAGCGCGCGCTGCGCTCCGAGCGAGCCCTGCGCACGTTCAACCTGGTGATGGGCGGCCTGCTCGCGGCCTCCGTGGTGCTGTTCATCAGGTAGGCGGCATTCGGCGTCCAGCGCCTCGGTCGGCTGCCGGCCCGAGCGCGCCTGACCCGTAGAACAGGACGGTGTTCCAGCATTGTCCTCGACAGATGCCCCGCCGACGAGGCGCAACAACTGGGAGAGGGTTGGCGGGATTCCCGGAGCGACTGGAGCATTTCGCCACCACGGGCGAATGTGCCCGCTACGATTGGCGACGTGACTTCGATGGCAGTGTCGAATTGCCAGCCGCTCCGGGCGTTTCGGATCAGCTGTTCGCAGCTGGTCGCGTGACCACGTGGCTGTCTCTGGACGAGTCCGTATTGAGGGATGGCAGTCGCTTGTCGCTGCGAGACGGTGAGGAACCTGCCAGGGTCACCCTGTCGGTGGTGGTGCTGGAGCCGCCGAGCCGAGTCACCTTCGAAGTGCGCGGCGATGGATGGCTGTACACGACGAAGGCTCAGGTCGTCTTAACGACACCGCCGCGATGGTACGGAGCGGTTCAGCCGCTTTTGGATTGACGCGCTGCGCGGTGCGTACGAGAGCATGATGCTGAGAGAGACGATGTGAGTGCCGCGAGCCCTCTGGCGCGCAAGTTACTGATCAAGCCCGGGCAGCGTGGCGCGCTGCTGAATGCGCCGTCCGGGTACGAGCGCGTGCTGGAGCCGCTGCCGGAAGGAGTCCGCCTCGAGCCATGGCCTGGTTCAGATCTCGATTTCGTGCTGGCGTTCGCGCACAGCTCGGGCGAGGTCGAAGAGTATGCGCCTCAGGCTATCAAGGCATTGAAGCCTGACGGCTTGCTCTGGATCGCGTATCCCAAGGGAGGCAAGAAGGCCGGCACGGATCTGAATCGAGACATTCTCTGGGACTTGATGAACCGATACGGTTGGCCCGGCGTGAGCCTGGTCTCGATCGACGACAAGTGGTCGGCGTTTCGGTTCCGCCCGAGCGAAGACGTGGGGCGATAACCGATGCGTGCAGCGCCTGTGTGCGCCGGCCAGTCCATGATACTGGCGGCTGGCCTGCGATACATGTTCAGGGGTTGAAAAGCCGCACCTGTGTACAAGAATCGGTAAGCTCGCCACAGAGCTCGGCGCCGAGCATGTAGACGGTCCTTGACCGACCCACGCCGCTTTTTGGGGTGCAGGACCGTTAGCGTGGTCGCCACACCATAGACAATACCCGGCGGCGGGAGCGCTGTCGTGTTCCAGCCAAGTCACTGGTCACGCGGGCCTGCTCGCGCAACCAGGATGCTAAGTGAGCCGTCACAGTCCGGGGAACGCCAGGCGCGACCCGTACGACAGGACGGTTTTCCAGCGTTGTGCTGGGCGTATGGTCGCTGGCGCGATGTGAGTGAGCAGGAGGGGCACGACCATGGACATCTACGACGTCGAACTCGAGCCGGCCGAGCCTGAGGGGTTCGCGGCAATCGTTCCTGCCTTGCCGGGCCTGCTCGTTCTCGGGCCCGACGTCGACGAGGTCCTGCGCCGCGTTCGGATGGCCATCGCTTTTCACGATGGCTGCGGGCTGCTACCGATCCGACTGGCCGTCAGGCGGCACGAGAGCGGCGAGCATGTTCGAGAGCAGCCGGGCCTGAGCCACCGGGAGCGCGATCTGCACGCGCGTGAGCTTGTCGGCGACCGTCCTCGACTCGCGTAGGCCTTCGAAAGTCAGATAGACGAACCCTGCCAGTAGACCATTCATTCGTGGTACAGCGCGTAGTGGTGCCGAAGCCTGAGTCGGCCAGATGGCCGAGGCACACAACCACAAGCATTGATTTCCAAATCGTCCATACGGTGCTCGAGACAGCCGCGCTGGCGGTCCCAGCAACGGCGTCTGCCCCAGCCGCGGCGATGAACACGAGCCGAATCGCGCTTGCGCAACCAGCTTTCCCGGTATTGAGCGCGATCATTGGACCCCGCTCTTGGTAGTTAGTCCGAGTGCGCAAAGTCGGAACCACTGCGTTGGTGTTTCCGCGATCGGCGACCACGCTCTAGCTTGAGCCTCGCGCGAGACCACTGTAGGACCAGGTTGGTATCTGCTGTGCTGGCGCCACGCTTACGCTGGATGCAGTAGGTGTCACAACGCCAGACTGGCGTCGCTACTCGACCTTCCTGAGTGTGCGTACTCCCCGGCAATCGGGCCACCGCGAACGCCGAGCCAACGCCAGCACCCAGACGTGCCTCTCCGGATTATGCAACTGGAAGCTCCTTGGAGCACGCGG
>CBJLVJ010000501.1:0-3582 GCA_966426465.1 uncultured bacterium
CCCCGGGATCGGCGGCGGACGTGGTGGTGCTCGATCCGGACCAGGCGTGGGTGGTCGATCCGGATCGGTTTCTGTCGAAGGGCAAAAACTCACCGCTCCGCGGCCAGACGCTGCGCGGGACGGTGGTGCTGACGATCGCCAACGGCGAGATCGTGTACAGGAACGGTCTGTGAGGCCGGCCCAACACGCCATGGATCGAGAGGCACGCGCCATGAGTGAAGCTGCGCTGGCGCTCGAGGACGGCTCTGTCTTCGTCGGCGAAGCGTTCGGCGCCGAGGTGGATGTGGCGGCTGAGGTGGTCTTCAACACCGGCATCACCGGCTACCAGGAGGTCACCACCGACCCGTCTTACCGTGGACAGATGGTGGTCATGACCCACCCGCAAATAGGCAACTACGGCATTGCCGACTCGGGCGACGAATCGGTGCGACCGTGGGTCGCCGCGCTGATCGTGCGCGAGCTGGCGGATCACCCGCACCACTGGGAGGCGCGCACGCGCCTCGAAGACTTTCTCAGGACCTGGGATGTACCGGGTATGCAGGGCATCGACACGCGAGCGCTGGTTCGACGCTTGCGCGAGACCGGCACACAGCGCGGCGTCCTGCAGCACAGCGGGCCGGCTGGCTTCACGCCTGAGGCGCTGGAAAACGTGCGGGCGGCCGCGAAGCAAGCACCGTCCGTGTCTCAGCTGGATCTCGTGACCGGAGTCAGCGCGGTGCTGCCGGTGCCGATCTCGCAGGGCGAGATCGCTGTGCTGGACTGTGGCGCGAAGTGGAACATCTTGCGTTCACTCGAGCGCCGCGGAGTCCAGCCGCGCGTATTTCCCTGGAACGCGTCCGCCGCGGAGATCCTGGAAAGCGAGCCGCGCGGCATCCTGATCTCCAACGGACCCGGCGACCCGGCCAAGCTGCCGACTGTGGTGGACGAGCTGCGAACGCTGGTCTCCTCGGGCACACCGCTGATGGGCATCTGCCTCGGCCACCAGCTGCTCGGGCTTGCCGCTGGCGCCACCACCAACCGGCTGCCGTACGGCCATCACGGCGGCAATCACCCGGTGCGCGACCTGGCGTCTGGTCGGGTGACGATCACCACGCAGAACCACGAGTTTCAGGTGGTGGGCCAGACGCTCCCGCGCTCGAGCGGCTTCGAGGTGTCGCAGATCAACCTGAACGACGCCTCGGTCGAGGGTTTGCGTCACCGTGAGCTGCCGGTGTTCTCGGTGCAGTACCACCCCGAGGGCTGCCCGGGCCCGCAGGACAGCCAACCGCTGTTCGACGAGTTCCTGCGCCTGGCGGGCGTGCGCGGCTCTCAGCCAGCGGCAGAGAGGGCCTGATGAAGGTCCTGATCATCGGCTCCGGCCCGATCGTGATCGGCCAGGCGGCCGAATTCGACTATGCCGGCACGCAGGCGTGCCGCGCGCTGCGCGAGGAAGGCCACACCACCGTGCTGGTCAACTCCAACCCGGCGACGATCATGACCGACCCGGGCGTGGCCGATCGGACCTACGTCGAGCCGCTCACGCCGGACTTCGTCGAGCGGGTCATCCAGCGCGAGCGGCCGGACGCGCTGCTCGCCGGCCTCGGCGGACAGACCGCCCTGAACCTGGCGGTGGAGCTCGCCGATCGCGGCGTCCTGGACCGCTACAACGTGCAGATCCTCGGCACACCGGTCGAATCGATCCGGACCGCCGAAGACCGCGAGCTCTTCAAACACCTGCTGCAGCGTATCGGCGAGCCCGTGGCCGAAAGTGTGGTGGCGCACACCGTCTCGGACGCTGAGGCCTTCGCCGACCAGATCGGTCTGCCGCTCATCATCCGTCCCGCGTTCACGTTGGGCGGCACCGGAGGCGGCACCGCGTTTACGCGCGAACAGCTCAAGACCATTACCGCCTCGGGCATCGCCGCCAGTCCGGTCGGCCAGGTGCTCGTGGAGCGCTCGCTGCTCGGCTGGAAGGAGATCGAGTACGAGGTGATGCGCGACGCCGCCGACACGTGCATCACGATCTGCAACATGGAGAACTTCGATCCGATGGGCGTCCACACCGGCGACTCCATCGTGGTCGCTCCGTCGCAGACGCTGTCGGACCAGGAGTACCAGATGCTCCGCTCGGCGGCGCTGCGCATCATCCGTGCGCTGGGTGTTATTGGCGGCTGCAACGTCCAGTTCGCGCTCGACCCGGCCTCCAGGAACTACACGGTGGTGGAAGTCAACCCGCGCGTGAGCCGCTCCTCGGCACTGGCCTCCAAGGCCACTGGCTATCCGATCGCCAGGGTCACCGCCAAGATCGCTGTTGGGAAACGCCTGCACGAGATCCCGAATGCCGTCACCCGGCGCACCACCGCCGCGTTCGAGCCGTCGCTGGACTACCTGGTCGTCAAGATTCCACGCTGGCCGTTCGACAAATTCCCGGACGGTGATCGCCGCCTGGGGACGCAGATGAAGTCGACCGGTGAAGCCATGGCCATCGACCGCTCCTTCGAGGCGGCGCTCCAGAAGGCCGTGCGCTCGCTCGAAGTCCGCAACCGCGACCTGCTCTGGGAGGATGCCACCTGGTCGCCGACCGACCTGGAGCGGCTCATCCGCGAGCCAAACGACCTGCGCCTGTGGGCGCTGATGGCCGCCCTGCGCCGCGGCCACACACCTGAGGCGCTGGCCGACTGGTCAGGCATCGATGCGTTCTTTCTGTACAAGCTGCTGAACATCGTCCAGTGTGAGCGCCAGCTGCTGCAGACCGCGCAGCTCACCCCAGCGCTGGCGCGGCGGGCCAAGCGGCTGGGCTTCTCCGACCGTCAGATGGGCACGTTGCTGGACGAGATGCCCGAGCGCATCCGCGAGCGTCGCCGCGCCTGGAACATTCGCCCGACGTACAAGATGGTGGACACGTGCGCCGCGGAGTTCGAAGCAGTCACGCCGTACTTTTACGGCACCTTCGAATCTGAAAACGAAGCGCCCGCATTGCCGGGTGAAAAGGTGGTCGTGCTCGGCTCGGGACCGATTCGTATCGGCCAGGGTATCGAGTTCGACTATTGCTCGGTGCGCGCGGCGATGGCCTTGCGCGAGCACGGCGTCCAGAGCGTGATGATCAACTCGAACCCCGAGACGGTCAGCACCGATTTCGATGCCTCGAGTCGGCTGTATTTCGAGCCGTTGGACGACGAGTCCGTGCGCGACGTGCTGGAGAACGAAACCCCGGCCGATGACCGTCCGCCAGAGGTGCTGGCCCAGTTCGGCGGCCAGACCGCGATCAACCTGGCCGAGCCGCTGGTGCACGCCGGGTACGCGCTGCTCGGCTCGGACCTGCGGGCCATCGACGTGGCCGAGGACCGCGACCTGTTCTCCGACCTGCTCGACCACCTGGGCATCCCCCAGCCGCCGGGTGGCATCGTCTCGACGCCCGACGAGGCGACAGCCCTTGCCAGGCAGCTCGGCTATCCCGTCCTGGTGCGACCGTCGTTCGTGCTGGGCGGGCGGGCCATGGAGATCTGTCGCGGACCAGCCGAGCTCGAGACGTTCGCGGCGGTGGCCAAAGAGATCTCGGGCAAGAAGCCACTGCTGGTCGACAAGTACCTCGAGGGCGTCGAG
>CBJLVJ010000502.1:0-3580 GCA_966426465.1 uncultured bacterium
AGGCGAAGCGAAGCCGCCCGAGATGCCCAGCGCCCACGGATTGCCCGAAAACAGACCATTTGCGACGGCCGAGGTCGCCAGGAGTGCCTGCAGCCTCTCGGCGAGGGTCTCCAGCGGCGCGCGAGCCGCGGCTACCCGCGCGCCGCGCCCGGCGATGATCAGCGGACGCTCCGCGCCGAGCAACGCGTCGGCGACGTCGGCGACGGCGTCCGCGGCCGGGCGGGTCGCGCGCAGCGGTGGTGGTTCCGCCACACGGTCTTCGGACTCCGAGCACGGCGACGCCTGGATGTCCAGCGGCAGCATCAGCACCACCGGCCGCCGCTCGACGCGCGCGCGGCGCATTGCGCGGAGCGCAGCCGCCACCGCCGTCTGAGGTCCATGGACGCGCTCCGGCACGGCGCCCACCGAGGCGACCAGCTGATCCTGGGCGATGCGAAAGTTCGAGCGGATCGCGGCGGCTGCCGTATCCGCCGCCAGCAGCAGCAGCGGCGTCCGGCTCTTGGCCGCCTCGGTCAGTCCGGTCATGGTGTTGGTCAGCCCGGGACCCTGGTGGACGCTGCACACGCCCAGTCCGCCGGTGACCTGGGCGTACGCGTCGGCCATCGAGATCGCTCCGCCCTCGTGCCGCGCGGCGACGAAGTGGGCGCCGCTGGCGACCATTGCATTCGTGACGGCGAAGTTGCCGCTGCCAATCAGGCCGAAGACGTGCGCAGGCCCCCGCCGCGCGAGCGCCCGTCCCACCGCCTCGGCGACCAGCATCGGCTTTCGTCTACCGAGCGACGAGCGCCAGCACGCGCGCCGGACTGCCCGAGCCGCGCACGATGGGTAGCGGCGCGGCGATCACCACCGCGCCAGTCGGCGGCAACCTGGACAGGTTGGCGAGCTGCGTCAGACCGTATTTTCCAGCCCCAAGCAAGAACTGATGGCAGGGAAACGGCGGCTCGAAACTGTGAGCCGCGCCGGCGTCGGTGCCGACCGTCTCCACACCGAAACCGATGACCGGCGCCTGTTCGCCCAGCCACCTGGCCAGCTCCGGCGAGACACCGGGCGTGTGTGGTCCGGTGTCGTTGGTGTTCAAAAACGCGGTCTGGTCGTGCGCGCGGCTGTCCCAGCCGCTGCGGAACAGCAGCCAGCCGCCGGCTGGGAGCGGTCCGTGCTGCCGCTGCCATTGCTCGACGTCGCTGACCTGGAGCAGAAAGTCCGGATTGTTGGCGCACTCGGCGCTCTTGTCGATAACGGCGGCCGGACCGATCAGCTGGCGGGGCGGCACCTGCGAGACGTCAGGTCCAGCGCGACCCGAAATCCAGTGAACGGGGGCATCGAAATGGGTGCCGACGTGCTCGCCGGCGGAGAAGTTGTTCCAGTACCAGGCCGGCCCGCGCGCGTCGAAGTTGCTGATCTCCTGGAGGGCAAAGCCCTGGGTGTTGGCAAACGGTGCTGGCAGCTGCAAGATGGGCGTGCGATCCGACAATGGCGCGGTCAGGTCGACGACTTCGAGGCGGCCTTCGGCCAGCGCCGCGGTGAGATCGGTCAGGACGCTCATAGGCCGTCCAGCATATCCGCCTTGACGGCCGGCGTAGACTCGCTCTGGGGACCTGTTCGCGTACAACGGGAGGACGAAGGGAAGGCCATGCTATGACCCGGCAAGGCGACGTCGCGCTATTGAACGACCCGGTTGCGCAGCGCCTGTTGCAGGCGCCCATTCCCGCCCAGCTAGCCTACACCTGGATGGACGGCACGCCGCGCGTGCTGCCGATCGGCTTTCACTGGGACGGGCAGAAGCTGATCATGGGCACGCCGCCTGAGGCGCCCAAGATGAAGGCGCTGGCCAGCAACCCGCAGGTGGCGCTGACCATCAACACGTTCGAATTTCCGTACAAGGTGTTGTACATCCGGGGCAGGGCAAGCTGCCGGGTGGTGGACGAAATCGTGCCCGAGTACGTGTTGGCCTGTCAGCGCATGCTCGGGGCCGGCGCCGACGCCTGGCTGGAGCAGGTCAAAGCCATGCTGCCGGCCATGGGAGGCATGGCCCGCCTGGAGGTCACCCCCGAGTGGGTGGGCATTCTGGACTTCGAGCAGCGCTTCCCGAGCGCCATCGAAAAGGCCATCGCCACGGCCACGGCGTAAGAGACTCCACCCGAAGCTTTGCCCGCATGCTGGACCTGGAAGCCCGCGTCGCCAGCCTGGCGGAGCAGATCGACGCGGACTTCCAGGCGCTGTCTGATCGCAGTGTGTCCAGCATGCGAAAGCAGCGCCGCCGCTGGTCGGCGCAGTTGCGAACGGAGGCCGCCGAGACGGTCTTCGGGCTGGCGCTGGAGCTGGTCGAACGGTTCAACTACCGCTGGGTCGCCTACGAGCTCGTGCTGTTCCACCCGTCGGCACTGGGACTCGTCGATCCCTCCAACGTGGAGCGTTTCGCCGGCCAGATGCGGTCGTGGGGAGATGTGGACCAGTTCGCGATCCTGCTCGCCGGCCCAGCGTGGCGCTCGGACCGTATCGACGACCGCACCGTTCACGCCTGGGCCGGACGGCCGGACCGCTGGTGGCGACGCGCCGCGCTGGTTGCGACCGTACCGTTGAATACGCGATCTCAGGGTGGCCGTGGGGACACCGCGCGTACGCTGGCCCTGTGTGAGCTCCTGGTGCACGACCGGGACGATCTCGTGGCAAAGGCGTTGTCCTGGGCGTTGCGCGCGCTCGTCGATCGAGATGCAGTGGCCGTGCAGAGCTTCCTGACGGCGCATGAAGGCACGCTTTCCGCGCGCGTGAAGCGCGAGGTGGGCAACAAGCTCGCCACGGGTCTCAAGAACCCGCCGTCACGTGCAGTGTTGCAGACAGGCCGCAGTGGCTAGATACCAGATCGAGCGCGGTGGGGGTGGTCTGCGGACGCTCGGGATGCAGGCCGGCGAGGTTCGAGCGCCATCGAAACAGCCCTGATTGGGGGGACCGCCTGCATCGCTCGCTTACCGCCGGCGCCCCGCGCCTTCGGCCGTGTGCCGGCGGTGGCAGTTGGCGCACAGCAACACGGCACTTGGCGATCTCCGCGATCAAATTTGCGCGGCCACTCACCTTGGCAATGACCATGACGTCACGAACCTTGTCGCGCAGGTGATCGAAATCAAGTACCACCGGATCAGGTTCGCCGCACACAACGCACGGATGCCCGCGCAAGAAATTGTAGATATAGTCCCGATTCCGATGCTCCCGGGCGAGTCGACTGCGCATGCTCTTGATGCGCTCGTAGCCCGGCCCGCCTCGCTTCGGTAGTGCCGGGAGATCGAGCTTTTCCAGTCCTAGAAGCCTGCGCCAGCCGAAGTGACGAGCCGTTCGTCTGCGGTGGCAATTAGCGCAAACGACGTCACACTTGGTGATTTCGTTCAATACGGAAGTCCATGAACCAGCATGGTGTGCCAGCGTACTGATGTCGTGCTGTTTCTCTCGGGGATCTCGATGATCGAATTCCAGCACGGTGAAATCGCTGATGCCACAATCAGCACACCTGGAAGCAGCGAGATAGGCCCAGAAGTTCTCTCGGTTTCGCGCACGAAAACGAACGTTGTTCGTTGCAGCGCGCGCTTTA
>CBJLVJ010000503.1:0-3574 GCA_966426465.1 uncultured bacterium
AGATGATGACCGGGTGTTCGCTGCGGTTGAACACGAACACCCGGTCCTGCGAATCCGTGGCAACGCCCGCGACGTCGCCGTGGCTCCAGCCAGCGGGCAACTGCTCCCAGTCTGGGATCAGCTCGAAGGTGAGCTCGCCTTCGCCGACGACGTTGCGAACGCGTGCCACAGCAGGTCGACCTACTCGCCTGTGTCGATCTCGACGGCACCGCCCTGCGGCGCGGGCGCGTTCGGATCGATCGCGATGGAACCACGCATGAACGGGTGCGGTTTGCAGAAATACCAGTACACGCCTGGATCGTTGAACGTGAAGCTGAAGCTGTCACCCGCGTTCAGCAGATCCGAATCCCAGAGCTGGTTGTCGGAGGTCGTCGAGTGCGCCGTTGGACCCTTGTTGGTCCAGGTGATGGTCGTACCGGGTGGCACGCGAACACCGCCCTGGCCAGGGCTGAAGTCGAAGTCCTCGATGGTGACATCGGTCACCGCCAGCGCGGTGGCCGCAACCTGCGACGATGGCGCCTGCGGTGCGGCGACCGGACCGAGCGAGCCGTTTAGCGAAAAAACCCACAGCGTGTCGCCGCGCGGGAAATTGAGCTGGAAGTTGCCGCCAGCCGCGACGGCAACGTACTGCTGGCCATTGACCTGGTAGGTCACCGCCGGAGCGTTCGCGCCCGCGCCGGTCTGGAACTGCCACAGCCGCTGGCCGCTCTTTGCGTCGTACGCGTCGAAGTTGCCGTTGCCTTCACCCGCGAACACCAGCCCGCCAGCCGTGGCCAGCGAGCCACCGATGCACATCTGGTCGGTCTGCACCTGCCACGCCTTGCGGTTGGTCTTGACGTCGATGGCGGTGAACGTGCCCGAGGTCTGACCACCCGGCGGAGTCACGAAGGCGCTGCCCAGGCGGAGGGTGCCCTGCGCGATCAGATCCGGCTTGCCGGTCCAGATCTGCGGCTGGTGGATACCGCACACGTACATCAATCCGGTCTGCTGGCTATACGACGAGGCCGACCACTCGGACCCGCCGTTAGCGCCCGGACACATCAGGATCGGATCGGTCTTGAAGGGGGTGAAAATGCCGGCGGTTGGATAGTTGCCGATGTCCGCCGTACACGCCTGGGGCACAAACGGATCACCGGCCGGGTAGGGCTGCGTGGCGGCCGTGTTCTGCTCGCCGATCTGCGGCACCAGGCGTTCGTCGATGCCCACCAGGGGCGTCCCGGACTCACGGTCGAGCAGGTACACCCAGCCCGTCTTGCCCGCCTCACCGAGGGCCTTGACCGTCTTGCCGTTCATCTGCACGTCGAACAGAACGTTCGGGCTGGTGACGTCGTAGTCCCAGATATCGTGGTGGATTTCCTGGAAATGCCACTTGCGGGCGCCTGTCCTGGCGTCCAGCGCGACGATCGACTCGGTGAACAGGTTGTCGCCCGCGCGCTGGCTGCCGTCCAGGTCTGGCGAGGGGTTGCCGACGGTGACGTACAGCATGCCCAGGTCGGGATCCAGGGCTGGTGATTGCCACACCGAGCCGCCGCCGAACTTCCACATATCCGTGCCGGACGGCCAGGTGTCGCTGCCAAACTCGCCCGGCGCCGGGATCGTGAAGAACCGCCACATCTGCTGGCCCGAGTTGGCGTCGTACGCCGTCACGTGGCCGCGGATTTCGTACTCGGCGCCCGAAACGCCGATGAACACCATGCCGTTCCAGTACAACGGCGCCATCGTTTGCGAGTAGCCGGCGCGCGGATCGTCGTCCTGCACGCTCCACACCACCTGGCCCGTGCTCGCGTCGAGCGCTGTCAGCTTGGCATCGAGCTGGCCAACAAACACCTTGCCAGCACCGAAGCCAACACCGCGGTTGACCTGCCCACAACACAGTGGCAGGGCGGCAAGACCGCTGTATTCGGGCACGTATCTCCATTTTTCGGCGCCGTTGGTCGCGTCCAGCGCGTACACCTGACTCTGCGGACCGGTCAGGTACATCGTGCCGTCGACGACCACTGGCGAGCTCTCGAACGACGTGGCCGAGCTATTGCCACCCGTGTGGTAGGTCCACGCGCCTTTCAGATTGGCAACGTTGCTCGTGTTGATCTGGTCGAGTGACGAGTAGCGCTGGTTGAACAGGTTGCCCCCGTAGGCGGCCCAGTTAGTGCCCGCCGCCTCGCCGGCAGGTGGCGCGGCCTGATCGGCCGGCACCGCGCCCGCGGCAGGCGCGCTGATCAGTAAGACCGCGAAGACAATAGACGCACAGATTTGAAGCCGACCACGTGCACCCATGGGCCTCTTCCCCTCCGCACTCGGCAGATTTTTTGCGCGATGGTTTCCGAAGCGTCGGCTGCCAACGTACGATCTCGACACACGGGTGTCAATCAGATCGGCGAGAGGCTGCTTATCCATGCGTGGTGTCGCGGGCGCGCTGGTCCTCGCGCTGGCGTTGCTTGCACCGCGCAGTGCGCTGGCCCAGGGCGAAACGGAAGAGCCGAGCGTGCGCCAGTCGATCGAGGCGGCGCTGGAGATGGATACCTACCGTCAGGCGGCGCGGCTGCCGCGTGTAACGCTCGAGGAAACCACGGGCGATCTGACCGTGATCTTCGCCATGCGCCGGCCGCTGGTGGACGATCCGCGTCAGATCGTGGCCAGCGCCACCGACGACGTGTTCACCATCCTGTGGGCCGCCTATACCTCGGCGGCGGCGCCGCGCATCCGCACTGCCACGGTGCTCGGCACGTATGCCGTGGTCGGCCGCTACGAGCGGCCGCGCGAAATTCCGCTGATGCGCGCTGTGCTGTCCGCCGAGCGGGCCACGCGCCTGGACTGGTGGCACGTGACGCGCATCGATCCGCGCGATGCACTCGACACGTGGTGGATCGAGGGCGAGCTCGTCGCGGGCCAACCCGCGCTCTGAGCTCGTGCCTCGGGCTTCGATCGGGGATCTGAGCTCGTAGCTTGGGCTTCGATGTGTGATCTATTCGCCCGCGAAGGCTGGCTCCTCGCGCGCGATCGGGCTGGTGCCGGCCCAGTGGCCCACGTCGATGACCAGGCCCTCGGGTGACCTGAACTTGGCCTCGTAGTAGATCTCGCCCAGTCCGACCGGCTTCAGCTCGGTGGCGCCGTTGGCCAGCAGGCGCTGGCGCGCGGCTTCGTCATCGGCAACGCTGACGCCGATGTGCTCGAAGCCAGGCTGTGGCGGCGTCTCGCCGGCGCCCAGCCCGAGCGGCAGCAGGGTGATATTCACGTCGCCATCCGACAGATCGATAGCGCCTGATCCCCTGCGCTGCACCAGCTGCAGCTCGAGCGCATCCTGAAGCCACTGCGCCGTCTGCTCGGCGTCCTCACACCGGATCGCAATATGTCGAATCTTGGCCATGCTCCTGATGGTATCCCTGTAACGAGTTCTTTATCCCGTAACGGGCGCGCGACTACAAAAAACTTCCTCAGGAGAATTTAGCTATACAGATTTTGGATGTCCTGTGCGTAGCGCTCGTAGATGACGCGGCGTTTCAATTTCAGCGTCGGAGTCAGCTCGCCTGAGTCGACGGTCCATTCGACGGGCAGGATGCGGAAGCGGCGGATGCGC
>CBJLVJ010000504.1:0-3574 GCA_966426465.1 uncultured bacterium
GACGAGTCGCCGGCCAGCGCCTTGAAGTCCGGTACCTGCTCGGGCAGCACGCCCATACGCTCGACGACCTGCGCCGGGCCGATGCGTATCAGGTCGCGCACGCCGGCCCGCGGGGCCAGCACGGTGACCGTGTCATTCACCAGCTGGTAGGCGTCGCGATCGGTGGTCAGCAACAGACTGCGCCCACCGCGACGCGTCTCGGCGATGGCGGCCGCCGCCATGAAGTCATCGGCCTCGTAGCCCGCGCGCTTGCCGACCCCGAAGCCAAACGCCGCCGCTACTGTTGGCAGCAGGTCCAGTTGTTTGACGATCGCGTCGTCAAACACGCGTCCGCCCTGGTAGGTCGGCCACAGCTTGTGGCGGTAGGTGTCGACGCCGAGCGTGTCCCACGCGACGAAGATGGATCGCGGCTGTTCGCTCTCCCACAGCGTCACGAGCATATTCGTCCAACCGATGATCGCGTTGATCGGCCGGCCATCCTTCGACCGGAGTGACTTGGGCATGGAGTGATAGGCCCGATGCGCCAGGTTGTCGCCGTCGACGATCAGTAACGGGCGCTCGTCAGAGTTCGGCACGCGCGCGACAATGATCGCAGACTACGATTGCTGCGCGATGCGGGCCGACATGCTGTTACGCGGCGGGATGGTCTACACGATGGACCCGGCCGCGCCGCGGGCGCGCACGCTGGCGGTGGCCAATGGCACGATCCTGGCTTGCAGCGATGACCCTCTCGACGAGCTCGAAGGTCGTGGCACGCGCGTTATCGATCTGGCGGGGCGGGCCGTAGTGCCTGGCTTCGTCGATGCCCACATCCATTTTGGCCACTATGCCCTCGCGCGCCAGCAGGTCGACCTGGACGGGGCCGCATCGCTGGACGACGGGCTGGCACTGCTGCGTCGAGCCAGCGCCCGGCTGGCCGGCGGCGCCTGGCTGCGCGGGCGTGGCTGGGACCGCAACCGCTGGGGCTGCCTTCCGACCGCCGCCGAGCTGGACCTCGCAGTTGGCGAGCGGCCGGCAGCGTTGTCCAGTCACGATGGGCACTCGCTGTGGCTCAGCTCCACGGCGCTCCAGATCGCCAGCATCGGTCGTGAGACGCCGGACCCACCTGGCGGCGTGATCCAGCGCGACGACGCTGGCGAGCCGACAGGGGTGCTGTTCGAAAACGCCCAGGACCTGGCGCGGCGCCGTATCCCCGAGCCGAGCGATGACGAGCTGCGCGCCGCGATCCGCGCCGCCCTGCCGCTGGCGGCCGCCGCCGGGCTCACTGGCCTGCACAACCTGGAGGACCAGCGCTCGCGGCAGGCGTTCGAGGCGCTCGAAGCCGCCGGCGAGCTGTCGCTGCGGGTGTACCAGGGAGTGTCTCGCGGCGAGCTGCGGCACGCCCGCGAACGAGGTCTGCGCACCGGCGCCGGTAGTAAGCGGGTGCGCATCGGGCCGGTCAAGCTGTTTTCGGATGGTGCGCTGGGATCGCGCACGGCGCATCTGCTGGAGCCCTATGAGGGTCACGCGGACGGGTATTGCGGCGTGCCGACGATGCAGCCGGGCGAGATCGCCGAGCACATGCGTCTGGCGGCCGAGGCGGAGCTTGACGTAGCGGTGCACGCCATCGGCGATGCAGCGGTGCGGACGGTGCTGGATGCCTTCGAGCAGACGCGGACCACCCATCCGCGACTGCGCGAGCGCATGCTGCGCATCGAGCATGCGCAGCTGGGTCATCCCGAAGATGTCCGGCGCTTCGCGCAGCTCGACGTGATCGCTTCGATGCAGCCGATCCACGCCACGGCCGACTGGCGCGCCGCCGACGCGCACTGGGGCCGCCGCGCCAGGCACGGCTACGCCTGGCGCGACCTGCTCGAAGCAGGCGCAGTTCTAGCCCTGGGCCCCGACGCGCCAGTCGAGCGCATGGAGCCTTTGAAGAACCTGTACGCGGCCACCACCCGCATCGACCCAGAGGGCCAGCCGGACGGCGGGTGGTACCCCGAGCAGCGCCTGACACTGGACGAGGCAGTGCGCGGCTACACGCTCGGCTCCGCGATCGCCGAACGAGCGAGCGGTCGCCGCGGGACGCTCGCGCCGGGCAAGGACGCCGATTTCGTGGTGTTGTCGCCCGATCCCTTCGGCTTACCTGCTGACGCGCTCCTCGACACGCGCGTCGAGCTCGCCGTCGTCGCCGGGCGGCCGGTTTTCGAGGCGTTCACGTGAGCCGCGTGCTCAAGCCGCGCCGGTCATGTCTGTCGGTGCCCGGCAGCAACGCGCGCATGCAAGCCAAGGCGGCGACGCTGGCGGCCGACCAGGTGCTGTTCGATCTCGAGGACGCGACGGCCCCGTCGGAGAAGGTGGCCGCCCGGGCGGTTGTCGCCGGTTCCTTGCGCTCGCTCGACCTGGGCCGCCGTGCCGTGGCCGTGCGTGTCAACGGCACCGATACGCCGTGGTGCTACCGGGACGTCGTAGAGGTCGTCGAGGCAGCCGGCGAGCACATCGACACCGTCATCTTGCCCAAAGTCGAATCGGCCGCCGACGTGATTTTTCTCGATCGGCTGCTCGGCCAGATCGAGCGCGCGTGTGGCTGGCCGCTGGGCAGAATCGGCATCGAGGTGCTGATCGAGTCGTCGGCTGGCCTGCAGCAGGTCGACGCGATCGCCGCTGGCTCAACGCGCCTGGAGGCATTGATTTTCGGCCCGGGCGACCTGTCGGCCAGCCTGGGCATGGCCCAGCTCACAATTGGCGGCCTGGACGCTGATTGGCACTACGCCTGGATGCGCCTCCTCGTGGCGGCCCGCACCAACGGCCTGCTGGCGATCGACGGACCGTACGCGATGTTTGCCGACCTGGATGGGCTCGAACGCTCAGCCCGGCGCACTGCCGCCATCGGCTTCGATGGCAAGTGGGTCATCCATCCCAACCAGATCGAGACCGTCAATCGCCTGTACTCGCCCGACCCGGCAGCCTACGCCCGTGCCGAAGGCATTCTGGCCGCCTATCGGCAGGCCACTGAGGACGAGCGCCGCGGTGCCGTCCGCTTCGAGGGCGAGATGATCGACGAAGCCACGCGCAAGATGGCCGAAGCCGTCGCCCGCCGCGGCCGCTGGCTCGGCCTTTCTCAAGCGCCGCCAGCGTAGGAACGCGGCCACCGAGATGACGAGGCATTCTCCGCTTTTCGGTCGCGTCCCAGGTGCGTTGGCACGGCACTTGCCCGGCGTGTTCGACTAGCCCGCACTCACCTGATGCGCGAGGAGTTGGATTATGGCGCTTCGGGGCTCGTGCGCCCCTTACGGCGCGGTCGGTCGAGGTGAAGGCGTCCCTGGCGAGTCGCCGCCAGCGTCCAGGACTGCCACCCTCGTCCGGCTTGCCAGCCGGTTACTCGGCAGTCTCCAGGATGGTTCCATGTCAGAGACCGCCTACGACACTGCCTGGCTCGCCCGCGTCCGCGACCCGAATGACCACACCCGTCGGGCCTTTCCGATGGCCATCGACTGGCTGGTGCGCAACCAGCATGCGGACGGCAGCTGGGGCGGCCAGGTAGCCGTTGTCCACGATCGGGTCGTTTCGCCCCTGGCCGCGGTGCTCGCCCTGG
>CBJLVJ010000505.1:0-3569 GCA_966426465.1 uncultured bacterium
GGACGGCGGGCGCCGCAGACGGCTCTAAGTGGCCCGCGGGCAACCCAGCGGAGGTTGCTGACGCCGCCGCACCATCGGCTGGAGCGCTGGACGCTGCCGCTGGAGCTGCTGGCCAGAAGCCCCAGACCGACGTTGCTGCACAGCCTGGATCACGTCGCGCCGGCGTGGGGGCCGTGGTACAGCGTGGTCACGCTGCACGACCTCGCCTTCGTGCTCCATCCCGAGACACACACGCCCGCCTCGCGCGCGTACTACGCCGCCACGGGCGAGAGCGCCCGCCGCGCTGAGCGGGTCATCGCCGTGTCCCAGCGCACCGCCTCCGACGCCGTGCGCTTGCTCGGCCTGGATCCGGCGCGCGTGCGGGTGGTGCATGAGGCCGCCGCACCGGTGTTCGAGCCACGCCGCCCCGAGGAGCTGAAACCGGTCGCCGAGCGATTTCACCTGGACCTGGACCGGCCCTACCTGCTGTTCGTCGGGACGCTGGAACCACGCAAGAACGTGCCCCTGCTCCTGGAAGCCTTCGCGATTCTGCGCCAGGACGTCGATGCACACCTGCTGCTGGTCGGCGCGCGCGGCTGGCTCGACGATTCGATCTTCGAGGCGCATGCGCGTTCGGGGGTCGCCGACGCGGCACGCTTTCTTGGCCCGCTGAGCGTGGAGGACCTGGCCGTCCTGTACAGTCACGCGGGCGTGTTCGTGTTGCCGTCCCTGTACGAGGGCTTCGGTCTGCCCGTGCTGGAAGCGATGGCCTGCGGCGCGCCCGTGGTGTGCTCGAATGCCGGCCCACTGCCCGAGGTCGCCGGCGACGCGGCCGTGCTGCTGCCGCCCGAGAACCCGACGAGCTGGGCGATGGCCATACGGCAGGTGCTGACCGAGCCGTGGCGCGCCGCCGAGCTGCGCACACGAGGGTTCGCGCGGGCGCGTGAGTTTTCGTGGGCGCGCGCCGCCCAGGCGACACACGAGGTCTACCGCGAGGCGTTGCTCGCGTGAGCAGGCTGCTGTTCCTGCTGCCCTCGGTACCGGCGCCACTCGACGCGGGCGCCAGGATCCGCAACCACGGCCTGCTCAAACTCCTCGGCGCCGAGCACGAGGTCGACGCGCTGGCCTTCGGCCCGCCCGAATCAGCCGAAGCGCTGGCCAGCATCGCTCGCACCGCCCGGGTCGTACAGCCGCCCCCACCTCGCTCGGTCACAACCAGGGCCATCGGCATGGCCACGACCGGGCTTCCGGATATGGCGCTGCGCTTGTGGTCGCCCGCGTTCGACCAGTCGGTGCGCCGCGCGCTGGAGGCCACCGCGTACGACGCGGTGCAGGCCGAGGGCATCGAGATGGCCGGCTACCTCGACGCGGTGCCGCCCTCGCGACGCGTGTACGACGCGCACAACGCCGAGTTCCTGTTGCAGCGGCGGATTGCCGAGACGGCCACGACGCTCACGGCACGGCTCTATTCGCGCCTGCAATGGCGCCGCCTCGAGCGCTTCGAACGACAGGTCGTCGGCCAGTCGAGCGGCACGCTGGCCGTCTCCAATCACGACGCCAATCAGCTTCTGGCGCTGGCTGGCCCGCAGGCAAACGTGCACGTGGTGCCCAACGCCATCGACGTCGGGGCCTACCCATTCGTTGGGCCGACGAGGACGCCACTGCCCAACGTGCTGTTCGTGGGCAAGCTCGACTTCCGTCCCAACGCGCAAGCCTTGCGCTGGTTCATCGACCACGTGCTGAGCACGCTCAAGGATGTGCGCCTGTTCGCGGTCGGGTCCGCGCCTCCGCGCTGGCTGGTCAGGGCAGGTCAGCACGACCAGCGCATCGCCGTGACGGGCCGCGTGGAGGACGAGCGGCCGTATCTCAGGCGCTGCGCGGCGCTGGTCCTGCCGGTGCGCGCGGGCGGTGGCTCGCGACTGAAAGCGCTGGTGGCGATGGCCAGCGGCCTGCCGATCGTCTCTACGCGATTCGGGATGGAGGGCCTGGATGCAGAGCCCGAGACGCATTATCTGGCCGCCGAAAGCGCGGCGGATTGGGTGACAGGTCTCAGCCGTGTGCTGGGCGATGCCGATGTACGCGAACGTCTGGCGCGGAACGGTCGCCGACTGGTCGAGGAGCGCTACGACTGGTCGATTGTTCGGGCCGACGTGCGCAGGGCGTACGCATGGCTCGGGGCATGAGCCCGCCGATGCAGGCGCCGCGCAGCGCCTGGCTGCTCGCCGCGGCCGGCTCGATGCTGATTCTGCTCGTCCTCAGCCTGTTCAGCCGTGCGCCACTCGATACGCTTGGCATCGACCTGCGCCACCGCTGGGTGGCCTCGAGGGTGGCCGTCAGCGCGGCTCAAAGCGGCTCCAGCCTGCCCCAGGTGGGCATGAACGTGTTCCTCGAGCAAGAGGTCGAGCCCGACAAGCGTCAGCGGAGCCTCGAGCTGCTGCACGCGGCGGGCGTCGGCTGGATCCGCCAGGAGCTGCCGTGGGAGCAGATCGAGCCGATTGCAAAGGGCCAGAGCGTCGACCCGAAGTTCGGCGGCTCGACCTGGGCCAAGTTCGACGACATCGTCGATCGCGCCAACGCGCTCGGCATAAAGGTCACCCTGCGGCTCGACACCAGCCCGCGCTGGGCGCTGCCGGCCGATGCGCCTGATGGCCTGAGCCCGCCGGTCGAGTACGCCGAGTACTGGGACTTCGTCGGCCAGGCGGCGGCGCGCTACCGCGGGCGGGTGGCGGCCTATCAGGTGTGGAACGAGCCGAACCTCTCCGGCGAATGGGGCCATCACGCACCGGATGCGGCTGCCTATGCGCGACTATTGCGCGGGGCAAGCGAGCGCATTCGGGCGGCCGATCCATCGGCGCAGGTGGTCATGGCCGCGCTGGCGCCGACGTTGACTGAGAACGCGGACGCGCTGAACGAGCTGGTGTACCTGCAGCAGCTGTACGACGCTGGCGTTCGCGGCGCATTCGACGTGCTCGCCCTCCAGGCGTACGGCCTGCGCGGCGGTCCGGACGACCCGCGGGTGGACCGCACCGACGTGACGTTCTCCCGCCCGCTGCTCGTGCGCCAGTTGATGGAGCGCAACGGTGACCAGGCGACGCCGGTGTGGGCGACCGAAATGGGGTGGAACGTCAACCCGCCCAGCTTTACCGAGCAGCGCTTCGGTCGGGTGACGCCCAGCCTGCAGGCGCGCTACACAGTGCGCGCGTTCACGCGGGCCGGCGAGCAGTGGCCGTGGATGCAGGTGATGTACGTCTGGTACTGGAAGCGGCCCGACAACACCAGCCGCGAGCAGGACTGGTTCTGGTTCCGCGTCGCCGACCCCGACTTCACGCTCCAGCCGGTGTACTACGCCCTGCGCGATCTCACGCACGGGTAACTCGACAGCATCAGGGCCGTTAACTCGGGCGGTGCTGCGAAGAGCGTTGATCGCGGTCCTGCTGGTGGCAGCAGGGGCGCGGCCGGCCGCGGCGGCTAGCTCCGGAGACGGCGAGCGTCTGCTCGGGCCAACTGGCGTGCCCCTGTTCGTCACCGGCATGAACTACGAAGGGCCCGCCGATCGCGCCTGGCAGATGTGGGACAACGACAAGTTCGAC
>CBJLVJ010000506.1:0-3566 GCA_966426465.1 uncultured bacterium
GGAATCACGGAATATGCGCGTCACCCGCGTCCTCACCCCGTGGCGAGTGAGCAGCATTGCGTCTGTCTCGGCGCTGGCGTTCAGTGATCCAGTCAGCAATGACCTGCAGGGACAGACCGACATTGCCCACATGCACGTGGTTCTGAGCCTGTTCCTGGCGAGTGAACAGGCGAGCAGTGAGCGAGCGAGCTGCCGTCAACCAACGGATTTGATCGTGGAATTGGTGCAACGGAACGTAGTGATCCTCGACGCCAGCCAGCAGCAGCACATCCTGCTCAACCAGTGGCGAGATGTCCGCGGTCCGATACCGCTTCGCCTCTCTGAAATACTGGTGCGGGGTGCTGGTCCCGGTGACGTGCATGCCCTGGCGCACACCCCACTCGATCACCAGGCTCCGCCTCATTGCCCGTTCCACGACGTCATTGACGAGCCGGGCCGCGGCGAGCGTGAGCAATCCGGCCAGGGTGGCCCGGGGAATGCGCGGGACCTGCCGGAGCGCGACGTCGACCATGTCGGTGAAGATGTCATCGGCGACGACGCGTTGCACCCGCGGCTCACGGGCCGCCGCGCGCAGGGCCAGGCAGCCGCCCAGCGAGTAGCCGACCAGGGTGACGTCATCCAGCTGGAAGTGGTCGAGGACCGCCTTGACCGGTCGCTCCCATTCAGGCGTCAGAGGAAGACGTCCTTCTTCGAGCACGGCACCTTGTCCGGGGCCCTCGAACGTGATCACGTCAAAGCCAGCCTCGCACAGGTACAGCTGGAGCGGGAACAGCTCCTCGATGTAGCTGTCGAAGCCGCCGAACAGCACGATCGTTCCCTGTGCAGCCTCGGTGGTGAGTCGGTAGCTCGAAAGCACCGCGTGTTCATAGGGAAGGCTGTGGTGAACGTCGTTCGTGATCCCGAAGCACTCCCGCATCAAGCGGACGAACTCGCCGCGAGCCGACTGCTTCCGCGGGTCGTCCGGGAACATGTAGAACTCGGCCGAGCGAAGATAATAGGCGCCCTTCAGCACCTCACCCTTCTGCAGTGCCTCATCCGACAGACCAAGAAACTCCCGCGTGTAGTCGGTGTAATCTCGGATCTTTGGTGCCACCTCCCGCATCTCCGCGATCATGTCCGGCGTGCCGGTGGAGAAGCGATTCATCTGATAATTCAGACTCACGTCAGCATGGATCTGGTGATAGCCAACGACGAAGTTGGCGAGAGCCCGCTCGGTGTTCGGTCGCTGGGGGTGCTCATGGGTCCTTCATCGCCTCCAGGCTTCTCGCGTCGTCCCCTCCAGCGCCGCACGGACCTGGGTGTCCTGGAGCTCGGCATAGCCGAGCGTCGAGCGAATATCGCGATGGCCCAGCACGCGCTGGACGATCTCCACTCGCTGGCCTTGGGCGATCAGCTCACTGCCCCGCGTGTGACGGAGCTGATGGGGCGTATAGCGCGGAGCGCCCGCCTCGTCGACCAGGCCGGCAACTTGGCACACTCTGGCCCATTGGTAGTGCATCGCGTCGTAGGAAACACGGGTGCCGCGGTTCGAGAGGAAGACCACTTCGTGGTCGGCGGGCGACGGGCGGCCTCGTGCCCGTCGTGCGGCACGCAGGCCGCGCACCGAGCGCGGCGTGGCGGTGGGCCCGAGAATGACCGTGCGTTCGGTGCCGTTCTTGGCCTCACGGATCCGCAGCGCCTCCCGCCCAGGATCGAGCGTCACGTCACCCCAGCGCAGGTCAAGCACCTCGCCGGCACGCATGCCGGTCTCCCGCAGCAGGGTGAAGATCAGCCGGTAAGGTGGTGGTGCGCTGGCGATGGCCGCATCCAGTGCGCGCTGTTCCTGCTGCTCACGGATCGGTCGTGGCAAGGTTCTCCGGCCCCGCAGCGGTGCCAGCTCCGCCAGCGGACTCCGCGTGCAGAGGCCGCGGCGGATCGCCCAGGTGAACAGGTGGCGGAATGTGGCGATGCGTCGTCCGACGGTGCTGGTAGTCGCCTGACCTCGCACAAGCCAGGCTTGCAGGTCCTCTTGGTCGACCTCTGAGAGCGGCCGCTGGAACCGCGGGTCCGCCGCCGCCGCGGCGAGCTCGTAGCGATACGCACGGAGCGTCTGCGGCCGCAACCGTTCCAGGTGGCCGAGGTCAGCCAGGAAAGGCTCCAGGCAGGTCGCCAGGGTGGGCGGCGCGTCCCTTTTACGCGGCTTGCCAGAGAAATCCAGTACGGCCACCTGGGCCAGGGTATCAGCCCGAACTCACGATGCCGGCAATCAAGGCCCAGGATGCCAGAGAAACCATCTTCTCTGGCATCCTGGCCCGCCATGCCCCACCTCCAGGACACCGCCTACCCGCGCCTCAAGAGCGCGCTCTCCGCTCGCGACCTGAGCGCGGCGTTCAGTCCGACAGCGGACGAGCTGCACCTGGCCCGCCGGACCGCCAAGGGGGCCGCGGCGCAACTCGGTTTCCTGGTGTCATTGAAGCTCTATCAGCGCCTGGGTCGACCAACGCCGCTCGCCGAAGCGCCACCGGCGATTATCCAGCACGTCGCCAAAACCGCGGGTATTCCCGTCGCCGCGCTGGTGACGGAAGCGTACGACCATTCCGGCACGCAACAGCGCCATCTGGCCGCCATTCGTGAGCACCTGCACGTGCGCCCATCTGGTCCGGCAGCACGCCACGCGATGATCAGGGCGGTGGCAGAGGCGGCCAGCACCAAACACGAGCTGGAGGATCTGTTCAATGTCGCCATCGAGCAGCTCGTGCGCCAGCGCTTCGAGTTGCCGGCCTTCGACACCCTGAATCGCGCCGCTCGGCGCGTCCGCGCCACGTTCACCCGAGCGCTGTACAGACGTGTCTCCGATGCTTTGAGCGAGGACGACCTGGCCCGCATCGACGCCCTATTCATCACCGACTTGACCACACTGCGCACCCCCTGGAACGAACTCAAGGCCGACGCCGGCAACCCAATCCTGACCCATCTGCGCGATCTGGTCGCGCGCCAGCGCTGGCTGGCCGGCCAGGCAGTTGGCACTGCCGCGCTGGCCGACGTTCCAGCAGTGAAGGTTCGGCACTTCGCCGAGGAAGCCAAGGCGCTGGATGCCGCGCGCATGCGCGCCCTGGAGCCGCGCAAGCGGGCGACCCTCGCCGTTGCCCTGCTGGCGACTCAAGCGGCGCGCGCCTTGGATGACCTGGGCGAAATGTTCGTTCGACGCATGCAGCACATCCACAACGCCGCCAAGCTGGCGTTGGACCGTTACCGCGCGGCGACCGTGGAGCGCACCGACGGACTCGTTACGACGCTCCACCAGCTCCTGCTGATTCACCAGGAGGACGGCTCCATCGACGAGCGCTTCTCGGCCATTGATGCGCTGATTGCGCCTCGGCGAGAAGAACTGCTGGAAGCGTGCGAGGCTCACCTGGCGCATGCTGGCAGTAATTACTTCCCCTTCGTGTGGCGGGCGTACAAGAGCCACCGCGCCACGCTCTTCGGCCTGCTGGACGCACTGCCGCTGCGCTCCACGAGTCAGGACACCAGTGTGGAAGAGGCCATCCGTTTTCTTCAGGCGCACGCCGGCCGAACCGGTGAATGGC
>CBJLVJ010000507.1:0-3558 GCA_966426465.1 uncultured bacterium
GTCAGGCGGGCTTCAGGCTGCGCGCCGCGGGCGGGGGGCCGAACGTGTTCTGCGATCCGTTCATCACTCCTCGCGACGACCGCGCCTGGCAAGCGCCCATCGATGTCGACGCCCTCGCGCGCGCCGATCTGATCCTGGTCTCGCATGAGCACTCCGATCACCTCGACCGCCCGGCGCTGCGGGCAGCAGCGCAGCTGAGCGGCTCCCGATTCACGCTCGTGCTGCCCAGCCCGCTCGTCGAGGACGGCCGTTCAGACCTGGGCTTACCCCCAGAGCGCGTCATCGGCGCCCAACCCGACCAGCTCATCGAGCGCGAGGCTGTGCGCGTCCACCCCGTGCCGGCCCGCCACGGGGTCAACTTCTCTGATGCCTACACCTTCGGCGAGGAGCTGTCGCCGGAAGGCATGGTGCGCTACCTGGGCTACGTGGTCGAGATCAGCGGCGTGCGCGTCTATCACGCCGGTGACTGCATTCCGTACGCGGGCCAGATCGAACGCCTTCAGCCGCTGGCTCCGCACGTGGCGCTGCTGCCCATCAACGGTCGCGACTTCTTTCGCGAAACCGAGCAGAACATCGTGGGCAACCTGGACTTCCGTGAGGCCGCGCGTCTGGCGAGCGACATCGGCGCCACCGTGCTCGTGCCCATGCACTGGGAGCTGTTTGCCCACAACCGCGGCTACCCGGGCGACCTGGTCAGCTATGTCGCCGATCGCTACCCGCGGCTATCTGTCCTGGTCATGGGCCGCGGCGCGCGTCTGGTCATCAAACCGGAACGCGACTTGCCTATGTAAAGCTCTACCATTAAGCCGAATCAAGGAGGATTGCTCCGCCGTGTCGCTGACGACTTCCTCGGCGGCCGGCGTCGAAGTGCGTGGCCCGCTGCTCCCCCGCTTCGACGACGTGCTGACCCCAGCTGCACTCGAATTCGTCGCGCGGCTTCAACGCGAGTTCAATCCAGCTCGCGAAGCGCTGCTTCAGGCTCGCCGCCAGCGCCAGGTGCGGCTGGACAACGGCGAGCTGCTCGACTTCCTGCCCGAGACCAGCCAGATCCGCCAGGGCGACTGGAAGGTCGCTCCCGTGGGCAACCGCGACCTGCAACGGCGCTGGGTTGAGCTGACCGGGCCCACCGATCGCAAGATGCTGATCAACGCCCTCAATTCGGGCGCTGACGTGTACATGGCCGACTTCGAGGACGCCAACACCCCGTCGTGGCAAAACATGATCGACGGCCAGGTCAACCTGATCGACGCGATCGAACGGACGATCTCGTTCGAGAACCCCGACGGCAAGACCTACCGGCTGAACGACAAGACGGCCACTCTTCTGGTGCGCCCGCGCGGCTGGCACCTGCCCGAGAAGCACGTCCTGGTGGACGGCAGCCCCATCGCGGGCGCCTTCCTGGACTTCGGTCTGTACTTCTTCCACAACGCCCGTCGGCTGGTCGAGCGTGGCAGTGCGCCCTACTTCTATCTGCCCAAGCTCGAAAGCCACCGCGAGGCGCGACTGTGGAACGACGTGTTCCAGCTCGCCCAGGACACGCTGGGCATCCCGCGCGGCACCATCAAAGCCACGGTGCTGCTCGAGGTGGTCACGTCCGCCTTCGAGATGGACGAAATTCTGTACGAGCTGCGCGATCACTCGGCCGGGCTGAACGCGGGCCGTTGGGACTACATCTTCAGCATCATCAAGAAGTTCCAGAGTCGGCCAGACTTCATACTGCCCGACCGCGTTCAGGTCACCATGACCGTGCCGTTCATGCGCGCGTACACGGAGCTGCTGGTCAAGACGTGCCACCGTCGGGGCGCCTTCGCCATGGGCGGCATGGCCGCCTTCATTCCCAGCCGTCGCGATCCGAAAGTCAACGAGGTGGCGCTGCCGAAAGTCCGCGAAGACAAGCTGCGCGAGTCACACGATGGCTTCGATGGCACCTGGGTGGCCCACCCCGACCTGGTCCCGATCGCCCGCGAGATCTTCGCCGAGTTCATGGGTGACCGCGACAACCAGATCGATCGCCAGCGGCCAGAGGTTGAGGTCAGCAGCCAGCAATTGCTCGATCTGCGCGTGCCCAACGGCGAGATCACCGAGACTGGCCTCCGCAACAACATCTCGGTCGGCATCCAGTACATCGAGTCGTGGCTGCGGGGCACCGGCGCCGCGGCCATCTTCAACCTGATGGAAGACGCAGCCACCGCCGAGATTTCGCGCTCGCAGGTGTGGCAATGGCTGCATCACGGGGCAACCATGAGCAACGGCGAGCGCATCTCGCGCGAGCTGGTGCAGCGGCTCGAAGCGGAGGAGCTGGACAAGATTCGCACGGCTGCCAACCCCGATGCCGCGGCGAGCCAGCGCCTGGACGAAGCACGCACGCTGTTCGATGAAGTCGCCTTGAGCGAGCAATTCGTCGAGTTTTTGACGCTGCCCGCCTACGGCCACATCGACTGAGCCGCGCCCGTTTCTTGCGTCCTCAACCGTGAGTCAATGTCTACTCAACGTCTTACCACCCATGCGGGTGGATAAGCCCCCGCCATGATGGTGCCGATGCCCGATCGAGAGGCAGATGAAGAAGCGATCCGCCTGGAAGACAGCGCGAGGCTCGAAGGCGTGCGTCTGGCGGCGCGCACACTCGAGCACCACCTGACCAACCACCTGACGTTGACGGTTGGTTATGCGGAACTCATCGCCGAGGACCCTGAGTTACCTGAGCGCCTGCGGGATATGGCCCGCCAGGTGCTCGAGAGCGCTCACGCCGCGGTCAACTGCGTTCGCCGGATGCGTCAGATCGACTCACTCAACCTGGTCGATCAGGGCATACCGGGTGGACCGTTGATCGAGCTCGGTCCGCTTCGGGAGTGATCAGCGGCTCAGTTCAGTCCCTTCCAGCTCACCTCCTCGCCAGCGAGTCGATCGACGACAGCCAGTACGGCGTCCATCTCGAACGGCTTGGTGAGGTACGCCTGCACGCCCAGTCTGCGTGCCGCCGAGGCGGCGTCGTGCGCAGCTGACATCAGCGCCACGGGCAGGCAGGCGCACGCCTGACGTCGGCGACAGCGCTCGAGGAATTCCCGACCGTCCATGATGGGCATCATCAGGTCGAGCAAGACCGCCGCGGGCCGCTCGACGCGAATCCGATCGAGCGCCTCGGCGCCATTCGAAGCTGTCGTCACACGATAGTCAGACATTTCGAGGATGTCGGCGACGACGTCACGGATCGAGGGATCGTCGTCTACAACCAGGATTGGCCTCACGTGCCACCTTGCTGTTCTAAAACGAGCAGCAAGGATGCCAAACTAGGGGCACTGGCTTGTCGGTTGTGAAACAGCGCCTCCCAACTTCGTGACAAAACCTTACCTGCTGCTGTTGCTTGCCCTGGTTGCGTGCAGCGGGCCGACACCGCTGGCCCCGACACGGCAGCCCGTGGCTGCGCCGACCGCTCGTCCAGGCCCAACGGTCTTTCCCGCCGCCAACTCACAGCCTCCCGCGGCGCCGCTGGCCACGCCCATCGCGACGCCTGTAGCCACAAGTGCGGATGCCCTGAGCGCCGAGGATGGCGCGGCCTTT
>CBJLVJ010000508.1:0-3551 GCA_966426465.1 uncultured bacterium
GGGGAAAGAACAGGGGGGGGGGGGTCAGCGGGTTCTTGGGTTTTTTGGTTCTCCCGTCCCATTTCCTTTCCCCCGCCGCCGGGCACGTAGACCCGCACGCGGCAGCGGGCGGCACCCACCCCCCGCGCGGCCGCCTCGGCCATACGCGGCAGCACTTCGTCCAGCGACAGCGCCCCGGCCATGCGCCGCGAGAAGTCGGCTAGCACCGCGTACGGGCTCGCGCGCTGGCCGTAGACCAGGCGGTTGACGACGCGCTGCAGGCGCTCGCGCAGCGGCTGGAAGGCTGCCGCCACACCGGCGGTAGTCACCAGCGAGAGGCCGAGATTCGGCTCGCCGCGTGTGCCCACCAGCGCTCCGATCCCGACCACCACAGCGACGTAGACCAGCGTGATGAGCATCGCCAGCGCGCCGTACACCAGCGCCCGGTTGACGATCAGGTCGATGTCGTACAGGCGGTATCTGAGCACGGCGAGCCCGACGGTCACCACGAAAGCCTCGAGCAGCGCGAAGTACACAAACTGCATCAACAGCGCCCACTCGCGCGGCCCGACGAAGGAGGTGACCAGCGTCGTTACCAGGAGCGCGGCCGCCCACACGATCCAGGTGAGCTGGTGGCGCTCGTCGCCGCGTGCCCGGCGGAGCCGCAGGACCAGCGCGCTGGCCGACAGCACGGCACCTACCAGCAGGAGAACGGTGGCAACACGAAGCGCGAGGTCCAGCACCGCCGCGGCGTCTGGCAACCCCAGCGGATTGGAGATGTCCGGCGCCGTCGCCAGCGGACCAGGCGTGAACGCCAGGTCGATGCCCGCAAGGGCGGCGCTGGTCGGCGCCAGCCAGAGCACCGGACGCCAGTGTCGGGAGGGCAAGCGCCCGTCCGGGAAGAGCAGTACCAGCGGGATGATGAGGGCCAGCCAGACATTCAGCACGTTGCCAAGCCAGGCAATCGCGACCGCACCCACCGGCGGCCCTCCTGGCGCTGCAAGCACGCGTGAGGTGGCGTACGTCGACGCGCCCATCTGGGCAGCCATCATCCCGGCGCTCGCCAGGCACAACCAGCCGATGACATTGTTGGGATGACGCGCGGCGATCAGCGCGCCCATTGTCGCCAGGGTGGCGAACGCCAGCACGTACATGCCAATCAGCCCCGTCGTCGCGGCGCCCGCTAGCGACTCGCTGCCGGGAGGAGGACGGAAACCGTCAAGGGCCCAAACGAGCACATCGACGCCCAGGATCGCGATGGTCAGCGACCAGAGCGACGCCGCCAGGCGCGTGGCAGCGCGAGCACCCATGCCTGGGCCGCACACTAACACAAATCCTGAGTGGTGTCAGCGACAGCCGCCACTTCGACAGCTCAACGTCACCCGAATGACGGCAGGTCTTGCCCCCGGATGTCGATTTCGCGCGTCGCTATTCGACGTCTTGCATATGAACACCTCGACAGGTCCGCGCCGCGCATGGATCGGCCTCGGCGTGCTCGCGCTGCCGTGCATGGTCACCGTGATGGACCTCACCGTCCTGAACCTCGCAGTGCCGCACCTCACTGCAGCCCTGAGCCCGACGGGTACCCAGCTGCTCTGGATCGTCGACATCTACGGCTTCATGCTGGCCGGCGCCCTGATCCCCGTGGGCGGACTCGGTGACCGAGTTGGCCGCCGCAAGCTGTTGCTGATTGGCGGCGCCCTCTTCGGCCTGGCCTCGGTGCTGGCCGCGTTCTCGACAAGCGCACCGATGCTGATTGCGGCGCGCGCACTGCTCGGCCTCGCTGGCGCGGCGTTAGTCCCATCCCCGCTGTCATTGGTGCCAACGCTGTTCGAAGGCGGCGCCGAGCGCACCAGGGCCATTGGCGTGTAGGGCGCCAGCTTCGCCGTCGGCGCGGCTATCGGACCGCTGGTCGGCGGCGTCCTCCTCGAGCACTACTGGTGGGGCTCAGTGTTTCTGGTTGGCGTGCCAGTGATGCTGCTGCTGCTGATCGCCGGACCGATGCTGCTTCCCGAGTACCGCGACCCCGACGCTGGACGACCAGACGTGCTCAGCGGCTTGCTTTCGATCACGGCCATCCTGTCCGCGGTCTACGGCCTGAAGCAGTCGGTCCAGGACGGTCTGTCCTGGCTGCCCGTGCTGTCGATGCTGGCCAGTGTCGTCCTCGCCACCGCGTTCGTACGTCGCCAGCGGATGTTGGCTGACCCGATGGTCGACCTGACGCTGTTTCAGAATCGAAGCTTCAACCTTGCGCTAGGCAGCAACGTGCTGAACGTGTTTGTTTCGTTCGGCTCGTTCATCCTCGTGAGCCAGTACCTGCAACTGGTGCTTATGCTGTCGCCGTTTCAGGCTGGGCTCCTGTCGTTGCCGGCCTCGCTGCTGGCGATCGCCGGGCCGACGCTGAGTCCGATGCTGACGCAGCGGTTCGACGTGCGACGCACCCTCGCAGGCCTTCTGGCCATCGCGGCGGTCGGCTTCGCGGTACAGGCACTGGTCGGTGGACCGCTCGCCGTAGTGACCGTGGCGCTCGGCTGGGCGCTGTGGGCGCTGGGCGGCTCGGCCGCGGCCACCCTCACCACGGGCACCATTATCAGCTCGGCGCGACCCGAGCGCGTCGGCACGGTTTCGGCGCTGGCGCAGACGGGCGCGGAGTTGGGCGGCGCGCTGGGCATCGCCGTGCTCGGCAGCTTGGGCACGGCGATCTACCGCGGCACCGTAGCAGCCGCGATCCCAGGCGGGCTGTCGCCCGAATTAGCCGCGGCGGCCCGCGACACTCTCGGTGGCGCGCTGAACGTCGCCAGCCAGCTACCAGACCCGTCGGCCGCGGCGAGCCTGATCTTCACCGGCCAACAGGCGCTGACGACAGCCGTTCAGCTCACCTCCGCCGTCAGCGCCGTGATCTCGATCCTTAGCGCGGTGGCCGTGGCGCTGTACTTCGATTCGCCACGCCGCGAAAGCCAGACAGAATCCGTTCCGTGCGGCGAGTGCGAGCCGACGTTTGTTACGGAGCAACCGCGCGGCGCGCTAATCTCCAGTTAGGGCGTGGAAAATGACACGTGTACCCGTTGGGGTAGCGCTCGAGGTAATCCTGGTGCTCCGGCTCTGCCTCCCAGAAAGGTCCAGCAGGCGCGACCTCGGTGACGACTTTGCCCGGCCACAACCCTGAGGCATTCACATCGGCGATGGTGTTCTCGGCGATCTGCTTCTGTTCCTCGCTCGTATAGAAGATCGCTGACCGGTAACTTGCTCCAACATCGTTGCCTTGACGGTTTTTCGTGGTCGGATCGTGAATCTGGAAGAACCATTCCAGCAACTCCCGATAGGAGACCTGCTGGGGATCGAAGATAATCTCGATGGCTTCGGCGTGGTTCCCGTGGTTTCTGTAGGTCGCGTTCGCCACGTTACCGCCGGTATAGCCGACCCGTGTAGAGATCACGCCGGGCCGCCTGCGAAAGAGGTCCTGCATGCCCCAGAAACAGCCGCCGGCAAGAATCGCCTTTTCAGACGTGATGGCCATGGTGATGTCCTCTCGCTCTTGTGAGTGTACGAGGCGCCGCGGTACTGGACCATGT
>CBJLVJ010000509.1:0-3548 GCA_966426465.1 uncultured bacterium
TGGCCGCGCTCGACGAAGGCCACCTGGCGGGGGTGGGCGTCGACGTTTTCTCGAGCGAGCCGGTGGCGCCCGACGATCCGCTCCCGAAACACCCCAGAGTGGTCGCTACGCCGCACCTGGGCGCCTCGACGGTCGAGGCCCAGGTCAACGTCGCGGCACAGATCGCTAGCGAGGTGCTTGCCGTGCTCGAGGGCCGTCCGACCCAGTTCGCGGTGAACGCCCCCAGCTTGCGGCCTGAGGAGGCCGAGGCGATCGAGCCGTACATCGGTCTGCTGGTGATGCTCGGCAAGCTCGCCACCCAGCTGGCGGACGAGCATGTGCGCTCGGCCGAAATCAGTTACCGGGGCGAGATCGCCGACCGCAACGTGGGTGTGCTGACCGCGGCCGCCGTGCAGGGTCTGCTCGAGCCGATCTCCGATACGCCGGTGAACCTGGTCAATGCGCGGCTGCTCGCCCAGCAGCGCGGACTCGACATCGTTGAAACCCGCTCCACGACGCCTGAGCAGTACACCAGCCTGGTGCGGGTAACGGTCAAGACGCGCGCGGGGGCGACCAGTGTGGCCGGCGTGATCTCGGATGGGCGGGCCAACGTGGTGCAGATCAACGACTACGAGCTGCACCTGCCGCCCACGCCGGGCTACCTGCTGGTAACCCAGCACATCGATCAGCCTGGCATCATCGGACTGGTGGGCACGCTGCTCGGCCAGGCCGACATCAACATCTCGTCGATGCAGGTCGGGCGGCGCATGCCCCGCGGCCAGGCGCTGATGCTGCTGTCGGTGGACGAGCCGGTGCCACCGGCCGTGGTCGATCGAATTCGAGAGGCCGCGAGCGTGGAAGTCATCAAGGTCATCAAACTGTGAGCGTCAGCGCCGAGTGATCTTCAACGAGCGTCGGATCAGGACGCAGCAGGGGCCGCTCCTGGCTGGCTACCCGGCGCAGGTGCGACGCCTGATGTTCTGGTTCGACCAGCTGACGGACTGGCAGCGCGTGCAATACGCGCTGGGCTTGATCCTGTTCCTGCTTGCCTGCGCAGGCTACCTGCTTGGTCTCGGCAGCACGATCATGTTGCAGCGCGTCCAACAGGAGGACGAGGCGCTGGCCGCGGCGCCGCTTGCCGCTGCGGAGCCGACAGAGATCGTCGAGCCGACGCCCCCGCCAGCGGCGGTGGCCCCGCCGACGAGCACGCCCGTGCCATCACCAACTGCCCGGCCCACGGTACGACCGTCCCCGACGCCATTCAGCGCGCCGGTGATTGCCGAGCCTCCTGCCGCGCCGCGAGACCTGCCGGCCGCTCCGCTGAGCTTCGCGCCGGTTGTGGCGCCGGCGACCGTGACGGCTGCCAAGCCGCGCAACCTGGAAACGTCGAAGCCAGAACCGCCAGCGGCCAGCGTGGCCACACCCACGCCTGGACGGGCGGGAGCCGTCGCCACGGCCGTGGCGCCAACGGCGGTGCGCCAGACCGCGCCTGCGTCCGGATCGTCTGGATCGCGTGGCGCGGCGGCAACGCCTCTGCCCACCCTCGCGCTACCAGCCACCCGTGCGCCGACGCCCGCGCCAGCGCGAGCCACCACTGCGCCTACAACCGCAAAGACGCCTGCCGCCAGGTAGTTGCCGCGCTCACTGTATACTCACGCCGTGTCGCCGGTTGCGCCTCGCGCGGCGCGAACCGCGCGCACTGATGCTTCGTCCAGGCGTCCTGCTCATTATCTGAGCGTCCTGGATCTGCCGCCTGAGGCCATCGTGCGTCTGCTCGAGCGCGCCCTCGAGCTGAAGCACGAGCCGCGCCAGGCCGCCGACAAGCTGGCCGGCCGCACCGCGGCCCTGGTGTTCCAGAAGCCGTCGTTGCGCACGCGGGTATCGTTCGAAGTCGCGATGCTGCAGCTGGGTGGCCACGCCGTATACCTGTCGCCGGCGGAGATTCAACTCGGCCAGCGCGAAGGCGTGGTCGACGCGGCGCGCGTACTCAGCCGCTACGCCGACGTGATCGTCGCCCGCGTCTTCCTCCATTCGGACGTCGTCGACCTGGCCGCGAGCGCCAGTGTGCCGGTGGTCAATGCCCTGAGCGATCGAGAGCACCCGTGCCAGATCCTGGCCGACCTGCTCACCCTGTATGAGCGCCGCGGCACGCTCGAGGGTGTGCGCCTGGCGTACGTGGGCGATGGCAACAACGTCGCCCACTCGCTTGCGCTCGCGGCGCCCGCGCTGGGCATCGACCTGCGTTTTGCCTGTCCGGATGGTTACGAGCCCGACCCGGCGATCATGGAGCAAGCCCAGGCCGGTGTCACGCGGGGCAGTCTCGAGCTGTTCCGCGACCCCCGAGACGCCGTACGCGACGCCGACGCCGTGTACACCGACGCCTGGTACAGCATGGGCCAGGAAAGCGAGGCCGATGCGCGGGCGCCGGTCTTCCGTCGCTACCAGGTCAATGCCGACTTGCTGGCCCACGCCGCTCCTGAGGTCGTCGCGATGCACTGCCTTCCGGCACATCGAAACCATGAAATAACCGACGAGGTGATGGATGGGCCGGCCTCGGTTGTTTACGATCAGGCCGAGAACCGGCTGCACGCGCAGAAGGCTCTGCTGCTGAGGCTGTTGGGACTGGACTGAAGGGAAGCACCATGGATTTCGCAGCACCGATCGAGCGCGTGCTCGTGCTGCTGCAAAGCGTGTGGCTTTCGTTCGCTGCCCGTTTTGGCGTCAGCGCCGTGCTCGACATCGCCATCGTGGCGCTGCTGCTGTACTGGTTGTTGAGCCTGATCTCGGGCACCTCAGCCGCGACCCTCGTTCGCGGCATCCTGATCCTGCTCACGCTCGGCTTCGTGCTCAGCAACGTCTTCAACCTGACGATGCTGCAGTTCCTGCTCCGCAACTCGATCCCGGCCCTGATCTTCGCCATCCCGGTGCTGTTTCAACCCGAGATTCGGCGCGCCCTGGAACAGCTTGGCCGCGCCGGATCGTTGATTCCGCGGACGACGGTCGTGTCGCCGAACACGCGTCTGGCGGAGACGATCGCGCGCGCCGCGCAGCAGCTGGCCGAACGTCGCTTTGGCGCGCTCCTGGTGATCGAGCGCTCCACGCCGCTGGGCGAGTATGCCTCGAAGGGTGTGGCCATGGACGCACTCCTGTCGACCGAGCTGTTGCTCAACATTTTCTGGCCGAACTCGCCGCTGCACGACGGCGCGGTGATCGTCCACGGGGACCGCGTGGTCGCGGCCGGCGTGGTGCTGCCACTCGCGCAGTCGCCGACGGTGGAGCACGTCGGCACGCGTCATCGCGCGGCCATCGGCATCACCGAGATTTCGGATGCCATTGCGGTGGTGGTGTCGGAAGAGACGGGCACGATCTCACTGGCTAACGCGGGTCGGATGGTGCGCAACCTTGGCGAGGCGCGCCTCCAGAAGGTGTTGTCGATTCTCGATCGGTCGTCGTCCGCGCTCGGGCCAAACGGCTATCGGCCGCCTGGTCTGGGTCGCCCGCGGGCGTCACGCGAAAAGCCGCGCGACACCCGCGAGAAGCGCGATGATTCTGAGCCAGACGCCGCCTAG
>CBJLVJ010000510.1:0-3545 GCA_966426465.1 uncultured bacterium
CGAGTCCAGGCTGACCAAGCGTGTCGACGCGGCCGGGTGCGGGTGGCCGGCTCGGCATGTCTCAGACCAGGCGCTTGCGTGCGAGCGCCTCCGGCGCGATCCGCTGCACGTCGCTGGCCAGGCGGACGCGTTCGAGGGCGGTGATCAGCCACGCCGACACATCGAGCTGCCAGCGGTCCAGGCCGTGCACGGCCGAGCGTGGAAACGCGTGGTGGTTGTTGTGCCAACCCTCACCCATGCCGAGCAGGCCGACCGCCCACTGGTTGGAGCTGCGATCCGACGTGGCGAATGCCCGCCGCCCGAAGGTGTGGCACACGGAGTTGACGCTCCAGGTCACATGGTGCACGAAGAACATGCGCACCAGCCCGCCCCATAGCAACCCGGTCCAGCCTCCGATTGCAAACGGGATGATGAGGCTGAGGATGACCCACACCGGGAAAGTGCGATCGACGAACACCACGACTCGATCTTTGAGCAGGCCGCGACAGTACACCTCGGGATCGGCCTGGTCGTGGTTGAACAGCCAGCCCAGGTGGGCATGCACCAGGCCGTCAGCGGGGCTGTGTGGGTCGCCAGGCCGGTCGGCCAGCGCGTGGTGCTGCAGGTGGTTGGCGGTCCAGCCGATCGCCGCGCCCTCGACGGCCATCGAGCCGAGCACCAGGAGGATGCCACGCACCACCGGGTGGGCCCGGAAGCTGCGGTGGGTCAGCATGCGGTGAAAGCCCGCCGTCACGCCCAGCGAGATGGGGACGTACAGTCCGACCAGCAAGGCCAGGTCGCGCCAGTCGACCGCGCGCTCCCACACCTGCACGATGGCGAAGGCCGTGGCCAGGAAGGGCATCACCACCACGGCCACAATGAGCACCTTGCGTAGCTGCTCGAGCCCTTCCGCGTCCAGGACAAAGAGGCCGGGTCGCTGAGCCTGCCTAGCAAAACGGCCGAAAAGTGGTGAATGCCGCGAAATCTCGGTGGCCGCCTTCTCAGGCGAACTTGGACGAGAAGTTCGGCCGACTGCGACTTGTGCGAAGAGCGGCTTGTCGGCCGAACTTCTACTGCTCATCGCGGCCCTCGGCCACAGCTGTCGCGCTGCCAGGCCGTCCATTGAGCCCTGTGCGCGGCGCTGGGCCACCGCCAGGCATGTTCAACCATCCACTTGCCTCCAAGACTACGGCTGCGTCCGCTCCGTCGCGGACTGTTGTGCCGATGCACATCTGTCGATGGACCCATCATGTGGGTCAGCAGATCGTGCGTCATGAAATCCGCTCACATCGAGCCTTCGTGTTTGTGTTCCTCCAAGGGTAGTCGTGAAGCGTTTCAGGGGGCAGTGCCCGATCGCGTGACAAGAAGGGCGGAACGGCAGGCAAACAGAACGGCACCGCTGGCTCGTGTCGATGCCGACGGTGCCGGTTGCCTGCGAATGGACTAGCGACCGAGCTGCGTCAGCTCGAGATTGTGCTCCGTAACCCATTCGGCTGGAGCGGTGCTGCCCCAAACGGTGACAAACATGGTTCGAGTGGCCGTTGATTCCAGACTCAGGCTCTTTCCGTCACGCGCCGTCATGCCGAGGTCGAGGTTCGGCGCGACATTGTCCGGGGTGATGGCGGCTGGCATTGTCGCGTTGCCCGCGATCGCGGTGAATTTGTCGGGGAACTGAGCCACGATCCCCTCGGCGAGGGCATTCGCGAGCTCAGGCGTCTGCTGGGCAGCCATGCGCAGCATCGCGTACGCGCCCGACACATTGCCTGCCGCGAGCATGTCGATCGTGCCTGTCAGGTGCTGGACGTGAGCCACGAACAACTGCGCCACGGCGCCCTTCGGCAGGTTCGGGTTGGCGCCGCTGAAGAAGGCGTCGATGTCCTGGCGATAGCCGTCCAGGTCGGCCCTGGCTTTGGCCATCTTCGCGCTGTCATTGGTGGCGGCGCCCTGCGCGTAATCGACGAAGAAACCAATGTGGGCTCGCCACAGTCTGAGGAATGTCTGCTGCGCATCTGCTCCGTAGACCGAACCGACGGCCGCGGCCAGATCCTGGGTGTTCTGATCGGTCGCCGCGGCGGCGACGTTGAATTCATCGGCCCGCCCGGCGAGCGCGGCGTTGAACGCGAATCCGGCCAGGTAGACGTGCTCCTGGGCGAGATTGTTCAAGGCTACGCGGAGTCCCGTGGCTGGCGAGTCGACCGAACCAGGGAACCTGTCCGGGAATTGCTTGACGATCGCGGCGGACAGGGGATCCATCAGCTCGGGGGTCTGCTGGGCGGCCATACGCAGCATGGCGTACCCGCCGCTCAGATCACCGGCGGCAAGCATGTCGATCGCACCCGTCAGATGCTGGACGTGCGCAACGAACAACTGCGCCACGGCGCCCTTCGGCAGGTTCGGGTTGGCGCCGCTGAAGAAGGCGTCGATGTCCTGGCGATAGCCGTCCAGGTCGGCGCGGGCCTTGGCTTGCTTGGCCGTGTCCCTGGCAGCGGCGGCCTGCGTGTAATCCACGAAGAAGCCGATGTGCGCTCGCCAGAGGTTCAGGAAGGTCTGCTGGGCGTCAGATCCGTAGATGGATCCGACGGCGGCGGCCAGTTCCTGCGAGTTCTGATCGGTAGCCGCGGCAGCAATAGTGAATTCGTCTGTGCGCCCACCTAGCGCGGCGTCGATCGCGGCTCCAGCCAGGTAGACGTGCGCCTGAGCCAGGAGATTCAGATTCGTCCGCAGCGTCGCGGCCGGCGAATCGGTCAATGCGGCGGCTGGCGCGGATGCGGCGAATGTACCAGCAGACGCGGCAGGCGCTGCCACGAGCAGGACACTGGCCGCCAGGGTCAGTGCGCCCGCGCCGAAACGGCGGAACGACGGGTGCGCTTGAGCGTGAGCACGGGGAAAGAAAGATCGGGTCAAAAAGAACCTCCATGAACCGGCCCCCAGCAGGGCGGATGAATGCGGCAGGCAAATCGCCTGCTCGAAAAGGGGATACGCCACGGGTGGGGGATCGGATCAGAAGCCCATCAACGGATGCTCCGGGTTCCATCGACCCGGGCGTCACCTGCCGCTGCTCGTCCAGTCGCTCGGACGAGATGACGTCTCATCCCAGCCGCGTGTGGACCGGACGGCCGACCCAGGCCATAACCAGCGCGGACCGGAGAGTCGCCTGGCCAGGTGCCGGGTCTGGAGCGGCGACGATCCTTCCGGCGATGGAGGGCGAGACTGGCCGGACTCTGCACGGAGATGATCTATGTTCATGACACGACGTCGCCGAGGCAGTCAGGCTGGATTGGCGGGCGTGGCGCCGTCATGCCCGCGCGTTGGAGGCGCAGAAGAATGGAGAGACAAGACCTGGTCGATGTCGCCAGTGCCATGTTCCAGGGCGCGGGCGTCCAGTTGTACCGCTGGGACGCTGTCAGCCACTCGCTGATGCCCGACGTGGGCAACCAGTTGGCCGTGAGCGACGGTCCCGCGCCGCGCAAGCTCGGCGTGGGCGCAGCCGGTCGCGCCGCCGCGTGCGGCACCCCGATGCTGATTGATGATTATCGCGCGAGCGTTGGCAACGCCACGCCTGCCGG
>CBJLVJ010000511.1:0-3545 GCA_966426465.1 uncultured bacterium
CCAGAGGGCACCCTTCGGGAAGACTGTCCGTGCATCAGTCGCTCAGAACCGCCGCCCTCGCCGGCTGCGCATAGTCATGTCCCTTTCGCCTGGTGGGTTCCCTCTGGGGACGATGCACCAGGCTCGAAGCTGCCTTCCTCGTGGTACACCACGGGCTGGTTGGTCTCGAACGCGCGTACGCCTGGGGCCTCGCCAGGCAGGCCGAGCGACGACCACCGCGCCGCCACCTGCTCGTAGATTTCGCGCCGCAGGGCAGTGCGCTTCGAGAACGTCGGCAAGTAGCGGTGCTCCTTGCACGCATTGATCAATGCCTTCGAGCCGTAGGGCCGCTCCTCGGGCGGATTCTGGCTGGGATCCAGCCACGTGCTCCAGGTATTGCGCAGAATGTCGATGTCGTCGACTGGATTGCAGCGTGAGGCCATCGCCCAGATCACCTGGTCCATGTCCGTCGGGTCTACGTCCTCATCGACGGCGATGATCCATTTGGTGTAGTAGGCCCCGCCGGGGACCTGAGCGGCCAGCGCGAGCGCCTGCGCCGCGTGCCCAGCGTAGCGCTGCTCGAGGCTCAACACCGTCATGCCGAAGCCGCCGGCGGCGGCAGGGTGCGAGTAGACGCCGTGCAACCCGGGCACGCCCAGGCGGTCCAGGTCCGCCCAGATGCGCGCCGATCGCGCCACCGCGAAAAAGCCGCTCTGCTCGCACGACGGGTAGTCGGCCATGAGCGCATTGGTCAGGATTGGACGCGAGCGGAAGTGCACCGCCGTCACGTCGACCAGCGGCGCGCCCGCCTCCGGACGGCCGTAGTACCCGGTGAATTCACCGAAGGGACCTTCCGACCTGATCGACTGGGGCCGAATCTCGCCTTCGACAATGAGCTCCGCATTGGCCGGCAGGAGCAGGTCGGTCGCCGTGCCGCGCACCACCGGGATGGGCTCACCCTTGATACCGCCCGCAAAGTCGTACTCCGACAGGTTCTTGGGGAACGTCTGCGAGCCAACCACCATGAACAGCGGGTCGATGCCCCAGGCCGCGGCCACCTGGATCGACTCACCGCGCTGCCACGCACGAGTGATGTGCAATCGCGCGTCTTTGCCAGGCGACAGGTACAGCCCGCACTGACGTGGGCCGTGGACCATCATGCGGTACGTTCCCACGTTCAGGTAGCCCGAGTCGGGATCACGCGTGATGACCGCATCGGCCGTCCCCGCGTAGCGGCCCCCGTCCATCGGCCAGTGCTTGGGAAACGGCAGACGGCTCAGATCGATGTCGTCACCCTGCAGCGAGCGCTCGAGCACCGGCGCATCCCGCTCCGAGACTTCTTCAGGCGCCAGGCGCACCTGCATCTTGTCTTTGACGCGTCGAATGAGCTCGAGCGTGGGCGTCTCAGGAGGCTCCTCCATGGTCAGCGCGACTCGGCGCATGCTCGGTCCGAGGATGTTCCACAGCAACCGCGCGCCGATGGGGCTCGCCTCGAAGCCCAGCGGGCGCTCGAACAGCACCGCGGGCGAGGGCGTTTGTTTGGCGACCAGGTAGGTCACCGCGCTCATCTCTTCGATCGGATCCACCGGCTGGTCGACGCACACGAGCTCACCGAGCCCGTCGACGCGGCTCAGCCATTCACGCAGGTCGGAAATCATCGGCCTTCCTGGTCGGCCGTCACGCGGCGGCCGAGCGCAAGCTCTCGATAGTGTGCCGCCAGCGTGGCACAACCTGGTCAGGCTGCTTCAAACGGAACGTGATGCCCGAGGACAGACTCGCGTAATCAGCCGCATCCTCCAGCACGTCTTCGACATGCAGCACAAAGTACGCCAGGCGACCATCTCGCCCGAGGTCCAGGTCGTCGCCGCGGCGGGCGCTCACGCGCAGGTAGTACGCGTTGCCGTCGGCCACCAGCATGAGCGTGGCCTGCCCCGAGCGGCTCAGGTTGCGCGTGGTGCCGCTACCGAGCCACAGACCAGCGCGAAGCGTGCGCGGGTCCGTGGCGACCACTTCTCCCACACTCAGCAGCGCCACGTGCGGCCAGCCGCTCTCGTCGCTGGTCAGTAGCAGGAACGTCAGGCCCTCGCGGTTGGCCAGGTCCGAGCCGTCGAGCAACGCCTGCAGGGCTGCTGGGAGCTCGTGGCCAAGTGATCGGCTCATCTCGATCCGAGCGCATTGTAGCCTTGGAGCGTGCTCGAGCTGTCCCGCCGCGCGCCGAGCAGAGTTTTCAACATGGCCGTTCCCCTGGTGGACCGCCACGTCCACGAAGGTCGCGGTGGCCGGCCAGCCCTCCACACCGAGCATGGCGCCATCTCGTATGCGGAGCTCCAGGCGTTGGCCAATCGAGCCGGCAACGCGCTGCGTGCCAGCGGCGTCATGCCCGAGCAGCGCGTCGCGCTGCTGCTGGCCGACGGGCCGGAGTTCGTCGCTACGTTCGTCGGCGCGATGAAGATCGGCGCCGTTCCCGTGCCGATGAACACGGCCGCGCGGGAGCCCGAGATCCAGTTCATGCTCGAGGACAGCCGCGCGCGAGCCCTGGTTGTCGACGAGCGGCTGACCGGCTCGGTTGGCGCTTGCGTACCGACGCGCCTGGTCCTGGGCGGCTCGTTCGATGCCGCCGTAGAGCAGGTATCGCCGGAGCTGGAGGCATATCCCAGCGGGGTGGACGAGCCCTGCTACTGGTTGTACTCGTCAGGAACGACCGGCAGACCCAAGGGCGTGGTCCACCTCCACGGTGACATGCTGGCGTGCGTCACGCCCTACGCCCAGGAGGTTGTGCAGATCGAGCCGGAGGACAGCACGTTTTCGGTGGCGCGCCTGTTTTTCAGCTACGGACTGGTGAATTCGCTGTTCCTGCCACTCCTGGCGGGGGCGTCGGCCATTCTGACCGCGCGCCGACCCGACGCCAGCCACACGCTCGACGTGGTGCGGCGTTTTCGGCCGACGCTCTTCTTTTCGGTACCGACCTCGTATGCGCAGCTCACCGCGGCCATGGCAGCCTCCAGCGAGCGGCCGTTTTCCAGCGTGCGCCTGGCCATCTCGGCCGGCGAGCCGCTGCCCGAGCCGCTGTACCGGCGCTGGCGGGATATGACCGGCATCGAGGTGCTCGATGGGCTGGGGAGCACGGAGGTGGGCTACATTTTTTGCTCCAACCTGGCGGATCGGGTGCGCCCGGGCTCGAGCGGGACGCTGCTCGGCGACCACCAGGCGCGCGTGGTCGACGAAGACGGCCGGGACGTGGCCGACGGCCAATCGGGCGAGCTTTGGGTCAGGGCCTCGTCGACGGCGCTGTTCTACTGGAACCAGCGCGAGCGAACGAAGCAGACCTTTTGTGGTGAGTGGCTGCGGACCGGCGACCGCTACGTCCGTGATGGGGACGGCTACTTCTGGTATCAGGGTCGCAACGACGACGTGTTCAAGGTCAGCGGGCAGTGGGTCTCACCGCTCGAGGTCGAGAGCTGTCTGTTGAGCCACGCCGAAGTGCAGGAGTGCGCCGTGATCGGGGCCACCGACGCGGAGGGACTGCTGAAGCCGAAAGCCTTCGTCGTCCGTCGGCCAGGCTCGAG
>CBJLVJ010000512.1:0-3527 GCA_966426465.1 uncultured bacterium
ATTTCAATCTTGGATGCCCCTTTGAAAATGCCAGATTGGGCCGTGCAATAGCAGGCAACCTCCGGGCATCCAGGCGTGCCGCCGCGGAGGGACGGAGCCGATCGTGAATAGCGCCACTCGCGCGTGCGCGCAACCGGTCCTGGGCCAGGATGCGCGCATACGTCTAAAGGCGGAGTCCTGCGCCCACGGCAGCCAGTGACAAAAATTCATGACCTTCACTCGCGACGGCGGCAGGATGCTGGTATCCCGGCCTGCAAGAGGGCAGAATCGACGGCACTCGTCATGGACACGCAACAGCCGCATAGTCCACACACGGAAACCTTTGCAGACCTGCTGCTGCGCCACCGCGGACGGACTGGTCTGACCCAGAGCCGTCTCGCAGCGCGGCTGGGCGTTACGCGTCGTTCAATTCAAGATTGGGAGTCTGGCGCCTACTACCCCAGCGCCGAGCGGCTGCAGGTGCTCATCCAGATGTTGATCGAATCGGGCGGGCTGACGTCTGGCAATGAGGCAGTCGAGGTGCACGAGCTGTGGGCCGCGGCGCTACGAGACGCGCCACGGATGCACACGCCGCTCGACGACGTGTGGCTCCGAAAGCTTCTCGGCGACGCTGCGCCTCCACAAATGAACCAATTGGCTCGTGAGCAGATGCCAGGAGCATCGGCGGCAAGCCGAGCCGACACTGCGGGGGTCGAGCTGCATCAGGACTGGGGCGAAGCCCCTGATGTACTCGGGTTCGTCGGTCGTACTGAAGAGCTGACAACCGTGCGCGACTGGGTGCTGGAGGAGCGCTGTCGGGTGGTGGTCGTTCTCGGCATGGGCGGAATTGGCAAGACGGTCCTCACATCACGATTGGCCCAGGACGCAGCACCGGGCTTTCACCGGGTCTACTGGCGGAGCTTGCGCGACGCACTGCCCGCCAATGAGTGGCTGGCGGGCGCGATCGGATTCCTGTCTGCGCACGAGGTTGTGCCACCCAGGGGCGAGTCAGCTCAGCTGACTGCATTGATTCAGCTCCTGCGAGATCGACCGAACCTGCTGGTGCTGGACAATTTCGAGACGGTTCTCGAGCCGGGCCAGCGGGAGGGCCGCTATCGCGACGGCTTTGCGGTGTACGGCTCACTACTGCGAGCTATCGGCGAGGCCCGACATCAGAGTTGCCTGCTGGTGACCAGTCGCGAGGCGCCGCCGGAGCTGGCGGTTCTCGCAGGTGCCACGGTGCGTGCGTTGCAACTCGGGGGTCTGGGTGTTCGCGAGGGGCGCACCCTATTGGCGGACAAGCAACTGTCGGGCAGCGACGCGGAGTGGAGCGATCTGGTTGGACGATTCGGCGGCAACGGACTGGCGCTGCAAGTGGTCGGCGAGAGCATCCAGCAGGTATTCGGCGGCGACATCGCGACGTTCCTGACCCAGGCGGGCTCCAGCGCGATGTCGGGTGGCATCCGGCGTCTGTTGGCCGAGCAGATCGACCGCAGCTCACCGCTCGAGCGGAAACTGCTGCGCGTGCTCGCAGTAGAGCGCGAGCCGGTTACGCTTGCCGATCTGATCGCTCGGCTCGGTCCGCGCGCCGGCGAGGGATCGGTCCTCGAGGCGGTCGGGGCGCTGCGCCGGCGTTCGCTCGTTGAGCGGGCCGCGACCGCGGGGGTGGCCGCGTTCACGCTGCACTCCGTGGTGCTCGAGTACATGACCGACCGGTTGGTTGAGGAAGTCAGCGGTGAAATCGCGCGCGGGCAGCCGCTGCAGCTCACGGAGCACTCGCTCGTCGACGGGCAAGCAAAGGACTACCTGCGGCAAACGCAAGAGCGGTTGATCGCCGGCCCAATCTTGCAGGAGATGCAGGCACAATTTGGGGTCGCTGACACTGAACGGCAGCTATTCGCACTGCTCGCCGCCTGGCGCCATCGGTCGGAAGCGGAGCAGGGCTACGGGCCTGGCAACATCGTCAACCTGCTGCGACTGGAGCGTGGCGACCTGCGCGGTCTGGACCTCTCGGCGCTCACGATCCGGCGGGCGTACCTGGCGGGCGTCGAGGCGCAGGACGCAAGCTTCGCCGGCGCGCACCTGGTTGAAACGGTACTGGGCGACGCGTTCCAGGCAGTCACCGCTATCGCGATGAGCGCTGACGGCAGGTGGGTTGCGGCCGGCACGATCGACGGTGAGGTCCGCGTCTGGCGAGTCGCCGATCGTACGCCCATTTTGTCCGTTCGTGGGCACAGCGGCCCGGTGCAGGGCGTCGCGCTCAGCGTGGACGGGCACACGGTCGCCAGTGGTGGCTGCGACGGGAGCATGCGGCTGTGGGCGACGGAGGACGGTCGTCCCATTGCCACGCTGGAAGGACATACCGGCGGTGTGATCGGGATGGCGCTCAGTGCCGACGCCCGAATAGCCGCCGGGGGCGGGCAGGACTCAGCGGTGTGGCTGTGGTCCATAGCAGACGGACGACCGGCGCTCATCCTCGAAGGTCACACCGGCGGGGTATGGGGCGTGGCGCTCAGTGGGGACGGGCGAACGTTGGCCAGCGGCGGTTTGGACGGGACGGTGCGGGTCTGGGATGTAGAGGGCGGCCGTCCGCGCGCGACCCTGGAAGGACACACCGGTGGGATCTGCGCCGTCTCCGTCAGCGGGGATGGTCGGACAGTCGCCAGCGCCAGCCTGGATGGGACGGTCCGGTTGTGGGGGGCGGAGGACGGCTGACCGCTGGCCACCCTGCAGGGCCACACTGCCGGTGTGTGGGGCGTAGCGCTCAGTGCGGACGGGCAGCTGGTTGCAAGCAGCAGTCAGGACAAGTCGGTGCGACTCTGGGATGCAGATAGCGAGCGATGTCGGGCAGTACTCGAGGGACACACCAACGGCGGGATTCGCGTGGCGGTCAGCGCGGACGGTCGGACTGTGGTCAGCGGCGGCTTCGATGGAACGGTGCGGCTGTGGGGGGCGGAGGATGGGGAGTCTCTGGCCACCCTTCGCGGTGACGTCGGCGGGGTCTGGGGGGTGGCAGTCAGCGCGGACGGCCGGGCGATCGTCAGTGGCGGTTTCGATGGACTTGTGCGGCTCTGGGCGGTGGAGGACGGGCGATGCCTGGCCACGCTGCGCAGTGATATCAGCGGGGTCTGGGGCGTCGCGATCAGTGCAGATGGGCGGACTGTCGCAGGCGGCAGTTTGGATGGACCGGTGCGAGTATGGGCCGCGGCAGACGGGCGGACCCTGGCCACCCTGCTGGGGCACACCTCTGAGGTATGGGGCGTCGCGGTCAGCGCCGACGGGCGGACGGTCGCCAGCGGCGGTTTCGATGGAACGGTGCGCCTCTGGGCGGTGGATGACGGGCGCCCTCTGGCCACCCTACCGGCTGGCAGCGGAGGAGTGTGGGGAGTCGCGCTGAGCGCCGACGGAAAGACGGTGGCCGGCGGAGGAGTCGACGGGACTGTGCGGCTGTGGGCAATGGCGATCGAGGGCGAACCAGTGCTGACCACACTGCAAGGACACACCGGCAGTGTCATCGGGGTGGCGCTGAGCGCCGACGGAAAGACGGT
>CBJLVJ010000513.1:0-3519 GCA_966426465.1 uncultured bacterium
CAGTTTTTCCCTGACGTCGACGCAGCGCTCGAGATTGCCAGGCGCCACGACATGTACCTGGTGCTGACGCTCTTCTCCAGCGGCCTGTGGACCGCCGACTGCCAGAGCGGCAGCGTGCGTCTCGGCGGGCAGGCTGCCACATTGACGGATCCAGCCAGGCGCCAGGCGCTCGTCGAGCGGGCCGTCGTACCGCTGCTCGACCACCTCGCCGCGAGCGACCGCGTGGTGGCGTTCGAGACGATCGCCGAGCCGGAGTGGGGCGTTGCGGAGCTGAATCAGGAGCAGGACGCCCGAATCAAACTGCCGGGCGCCACGCTACGCGAATTCGTGGACGAGGTGACCCGCGCGATCCATCAGCACACCCGCTCGCTGGCCACGCTGGAATCCAATCGGTTCAGCAACATGCAGAACTGGCAGCATCTGGGCCTCGACTACTATAGCTTCAGCTGGTACGACTGGCTGGAGCCGTACGAGCCACTCGCGACACCCGCCAGCGTGGCCAACCTGGACCGGCCAGTGGTCATTGGCGAATACCCGGCGAGTGGCAGCACGTATTACTCGCTGCCGCAAGTCCTGGACATCGCCCATTCGATGGGTTACGCCGGCGCGTTCGGCTGGAGCTACTGGTCGGGTGATGGCATCAGCCGATGGCGCGACGTGGCGCCCACCTTCAGCACGTGGGTGGCTGGCCACTGGAACGACGCCAACCTGGGCGGTAGGGCCCAGCCACCCGCACAGGGACCCATCACGCAACAGCAGTACCCATACGCATTTCGCGACTTTGCCCTGGAAGTCGGCCAGGGGGTCGTCGTGGCCGACATGGGCATCGACGTCCCGTCTGGCGAGGCGTACGTGCCGCACGCCTACCTCTACCAGGCCGGCAACCCGCAGCCCCTCGAGGATGTCCGCCTGACCGCGGCGCCCGGCCAACCGGGCATGCTCGCCGCGCGCTTCACGCAGGCGATCGAGGGGCCCGCCTATACGGTCAGCCTTGGGATCTTCGATCCGGCCGGCTCCCTTCGGAAGTGGTTCAACAACGTGGCGACGTTCGCCATCGCTGGCGGCGCCCTGACCACGCCCAGGGTCGACACGCTCACCACCGAGCTCGGCTGCGCCCCCTGACACCGCGGGCGGCGCCCGTCGGGGTTATGCCGATCGTGGCCGGCTGGCTGCTCGTGACGCGTCGCGATCGAACTGCACATCCGACGCGAGTGGAGGCGGCACGCGTCGCCGTCTGATCGCCTCGTACAACGCCGTCACCGCGTGGTCCGGCTCTAGCTGGAGGCGCGCGGCGAGCACGTCGCGCAAGCGCGCGTACACGCGCACCGCGTCGGCCTGATCTCCGTTGCGCCACAGCCACTCAATCAACTGGAGCGCGCTGCTTTCGCGCAACGGGTCTTCGCGCAGGGCGCGCCTCAACAGCTCGACTGCGCGCGCGTACTCGCCACGTCCACCGTGCAGTCGAGCGGCCTGGTCGAGCGCCTGCAGATAGCCTTCACGCTCGGCGGCGATGTGGTCCGCGGCCCAGCTCTCGTAGCGGAACTCCGGCAGCAAATCGGTCCGTCGCAGCATGAAGGCGCGGTGAAAGTGCGCCAGGCTCGCCTGAGCGTCGCCACGGCGACGCTCCGCCTCTGCCAGACGCAGCTCACGCTCCACGTCTTCGAGGTCGGACTGGTAGGCCATGCGCGAGTTGAGGAAATAGGAACCCTCGCGTTCGACAATGTAGCGCCAGCCCGTTCTCCGCGAGCGAGCGCGTTCCAGCGCGTGGCGTAAGACATGTGCCGTCTGCTTGAGCCGACCGGTGTCAGTGGCCGGCTCGTCGAGGTTCGGCCAGAGCGCTTCGAGCAGCTCATCGCGCGACAGATACCTGCCGCGTTCGAGATACAGCAGCACGAGCAACGCCTTTGCCTTACGCCGCGTGAACGTCTCGTCAATGGCAACTTCACCATCGACGTAGGCGCGGACCGGCCCGAACAGGCACAGGCGGAGCGTCGGCTCGGAGCTCATCGTTGGGCAGCCATAGCCAGGTGCCGGTTCAGGGAGCCGCCGGATTATCGGGGTTGGCAATCTTGAAGTCCGTCGCGCCCTCGGCATGCGAGTCATCGCCTACCAGGACGAAGTGGATGTCGTCGCCCCAGCTCCCGTCGATGGGATAGCTGCTGACGTGCTCAATCGTTCCATCCTCGCTGGCGACGGCCGAGGCGAGCTCCGGCCCGCCACGATCCACCAGGTGCACCCGCACCCGTTCGCCGCCCGCGAAACTCCGGCCGGTGAATGACACCACTGTGCCGGGCGGCCCCTGGTACGCCGTCAGCTCCGCCGAGGGCTTCAGCTCCAGTGCCTGATACCAGAGGGTCACCTCAGCCTGGCTGGTATCGCCACGGATGGTGAGCGGCACGCCCCCGGCGATGGTCCCGATCGGCAAGCGGAACTCGCCCGCCGCCGTGAACGCGCCCGTCGCGTCAGCCTTGAAGCTGACCACTTGCGTACGGCCCTCGCCAACATACGCGTGCAGAGCCTCGTTCCGTGCCCAACCCTCGCCAGTGAACGCGATCGGCGTGCCAGGACGGCCGGCATAGTTGGTCAGCTGCAGGCTCGGACTGAACGGTAGCACCACGAACTTTGCCGTCACCTGCGCTCCGCTCTTGTGGCCGACGAAGACCAGTTGCTGGTCCCCATGCGCCAGGTCTGGCAGAGTGAATGCGTTCTTGACGGCGAACTGCCCGTTGCCATCGGCCGCCAGGCGAAGCAGCGGTTGTCCCGTACGCTGGCCGAGGAACACCTCGACTTCCTCGCCCGGGACGAAGTCCTGCCCGCTGAAGCCCATCACCGAGTATGGCGCTGCGGAGTACGTGTCGAGGACAACCCAGGGCGAAAACCCCTGGACGTTGAATCCAATCGACACGGGAGTTTGCGATTGCTCGCCGACGAAATAGAGGAGGTAATCGCCAGCTTGAATGAGCGGCAGCGGCACGTTCTGGGCGCTGACACTGCCCTGCAGGTCACTTGGGAAGCTGGCCAGGGGCGCGCCGCCCAGGCCGCCCAGCCGCACATCTACCACCTCGCCAGGCGCGAACCCGGTGCCTGAAAATCCGAAGGTGTGATTGGCTTTGGCAGAGTAGGTGTCGAGTGCGATCTTCGGCGTGAGATACGCGACAGTGAACTTTGCTCGAGCGGAGCGGTTACTCGACGCGCCGGTGACGTGCAGCACGTGATCTCCTCGCCCGATTCCGTCCGGTATCACGACTGAAACCTCGTCGAGGTTGCCGTCCTTCGAAATCGTCACCGGGTCGAGCGGAGCCTCCACGCTACCCTGGCCATCTTCGATCGTCACCACGGCCTCCTCACCGGCCAGGAAACCCTGGCCCTGGAAGTTCAGGCGGGCGCCGGCAGTGATGCTGGGAGCGCGTATCAGCAGGAATGTAGGACCCTTCACTGCGACCGGCGTTGGACTCGGCGCGGGTGATGGACTTGCCACTGGCGAGGCCGCTCGAGCAGGTCCGGATGTTGCGACCGCCG
>CBJLVJ010000514.1:0-3502 GCA_966426465.1 uncultured bacterium
GCGGGCGACGTGTTCGCGGCCGCCTTCTTCTGGCATCTGCACCAGAGCGGGGGCGACTGGCGCACCGCGGCCGACTGGGCCAACTGCGTGGCGTCGTTCGTGGTGGAAAAGCGCGGCGTGGCTGGCGTGCCCAAGCTGGCCGACGTCGAGAAGCGCTGGAAAAGCGGCGCCCGCATCGGAGTACGCGTCGGCGCGTCGTGAGCGTCGTCGCGATCGCCAATCAAAAAGGGGGCGTTGGCAAGACGACCACGGCGGTCAACCTGAGCGCGTACCTGGCGCTCGGGTTGCGCGTGCTGTTGATCGACCTGGACCCACAGGCGAATGCGACCAGCTCGCTGGGGCTCGACCCGGGCGGCGTCGAGCGCTCGATCTACGACGTGCTGATCGGCCAGGCGCAGCTCGGCGAGACCATCGTCAGTAGTGGCCGGACCCAGATCGACCTGGCGCCTGCCGCACACGCGATGGCCGGCGCCCAGGTCGAGCTGGTGGAGCTGCCCGACCGCGAGCACCGCCTGCGAACGGCGCTGACCGACGTTCGTTCGGACTACGACGTGGTGCTGGTGGACTGTCCGCCGTCGCTGGGCATCCTGACGCTCAACGCCCTGGTCGCGGCCGACCTGCTGCTGGCGCCCGTGCAGTGCGAGTACCTGGCGCTGGAGGGCGTCGCCCAGCTCATGGAGACGCTCGACCTCATTCGCGCTACCCTGAACCCGCGGCTCGAGCTGCTGGGCATGCTGATGACGATGTACGACCCGCGAACGCGTCTGTCGTCGCAGGTAGTCGACGAAGTGCGACGGCACTTTCCGCAGCACACCTTCGAGACGGTCATCCCGAGGAGCGTGCGGCTGAGCGAGGCGCCGAGCTATGGCAAGCCGGTGCTCGAGTACGAACCAACCTCGCGTGGCGCAGGCGCGTACGCCGATCTCGCCCAGGAGCTGATTCGCGGCGGGCTGCTGCGATGACGCCCTGTAGCACAATCGGCGGGTGGCCGCGACGATGAGTCGCTCGAGCGAGCGCGGCCTCGGCCGAGGGCTGGGCGCGCTCATCCCGCGGCCCACCGCCGGCTTGCGCGAGATAGCCGTCGACGCGATCCGCCCCAACCCCTGGCAGCCGCGGACGCACTTTGACGAGCACGAGCTGGAAGAAATGGCGGACTCGATCCGCGCGCACGGACTGCTGCAGCCGGTGCTGGTCAGCCAGCAGCGGGACGGCACATTTCAGCTGATCACCGGTGAGCGACGCTGGCGAGCGGTCCAGCTCGCGGGCATGCCGACGCTGCCGGCGATGGTCAAGGAGGCCACCCCACAGGCCAGCCTGGAGATGGCCCTGGTCGAAAACATCCAGCGCCGCGACCTGAATCCGCTCGAAGAGGCGCACGCGTTTCGACAGTTGCTGGACGAGCACGGGCTCACCCAGGAGCAGCTCGGCCAGCGCATCGGTAAGAGTCGAGTGTCGGTCACCAACACGCTCCGTCTGCTGCACCTTCCCGAGCCCATACGTGAGGCGCTGGCCAACGCCTCGATCACTGAAGGCCACGCGCGGGCGATGCTGATGGCCAACGGCGAGCCGCAACGACTTCGGCTGCTCGAGCGCGTGCTGTCCGACCACCTGAGCGTGCGCGAGACCGAGACGCTGGCGCGCGAGATGAACGCCGCGCGCCAGCGTGCGCCGTCGCTGGCGCGAGATGCGGACGTCGAACGCCTGGAGGACGAGTTTCGCCAGGCGCTTGGCACGCGCGTGCGGCTCGTCAAGGGCCGCCGCGGCGGCCGGCTGGTCATCCATTTCTTCTCGGAGGACGAGCTGGCGGGCCTGTATCAGGCGATCGTCAAAGGTTGAGCCGGCGCACGAGCGCCGAGGTCGAATGGCCCTCGACCAGTGGCACGAAGGCCAGCTCGGCGCCGACCTCGCGCGCCGTGGCGGCTTCGGCGAGCGTGGCTTCCGAGTAATCGGCGCCTTTGACGTAGACGTCCGGGCGGACCTCGCGCAGGAGCGAGTCGGCGGTTGCCGTCGAGAAGATGACGACGTAATCAACTGGCTCCAGGGCGGCGACCAGCTCCGCTCGTTCGTTGTCGGGGACAAGCGGACGACCGGCTTTGCCGACGGCCGCGTCGGCGTTGACGCCGACCACGAGCATATCCGCCAGCCGGCGCGCCTGGCGCAGATAGCGCAGGTGGCCGACGTGCAGCAGGTCGAACACGCCGTTGGTGAGGGCGATACGCTTGCCGCGATCCCGTACTCGCGCGAGCTCGGCGCGAATCGCCGATGGCTCGACAACGGGACCGGGCACCGTGCGATCCTACTGGTTCAGCGCACTGCGCTGGCCGACGGAGTCCCTATCCCGACGGAGGCCGCGCAGGAACAGACTTGTAAGCGCGTATACCTTCGGGACACGTAAATCTGCGACTAGAATCAGCCGATGGCTTTCCAGCGGAGTTCGTTTAGCATCTCGGCGGTGCTGCCCGCGTACAACGAGGCGGCGATCATCGAGCGCACCGTCCGACACGTTGCGAGCGTGCTGGCCGGCCTGGTCTCGGATTTCGAAGTGATTGTTGCCAACGACGGCTCGCACGACGCCACTGGCGAGATCCTGGCGGACCTGCAAGCGCGCGAGCCCGAGCTCAACCTGCGCGTGGTCACCCACGAGCGGAATCGCGGCTACGGGGCGGCGCTGGCGAGCGGTTTCGACGCCGCGCACAAAGACCTGATCTTCATGACCGACGGCGACAAGCAGTTCGACGTGACCGAGCTGCGAGACTTCATCCCGGCCATGGACGCTTCGACGGACATGGTGATCGGCTGGCGCCGAAAGCGCGCCGATCCGCTCATGCGCAAACTGAACGCGTTCGGCTGGAAGACGCTGGTGAATAGTCTTTTCGGGTACACCGCGCGAGACGTGGATTGCGCCTTCAAGCTGTTCCGACGGCGGGTCTGGGAAAGCCTCACGGTGCATGCGCGCGGGGCGACGTTCTCGGCCGAGTTCATGATCAAGGCGCGGCGGCTGGGCTTCCGCGTGAAGGAGCGGCCGGTTGGGCACTTTCCGCGCACGGCCGGTAGTCCCACGGGCGCGCGACCGGACGTGATCGTGCGTGCGTTTGTCGAGCTGTTCCACCTGTGGCGAAACCTGGATCGCGAGCTGCAGGAGGATCCGCGTGCGCACAGACGCATGGGCCAACCCGGGATAGCCGCCGGCTGAAGGTGCTGCCGCCGAACGACCCGAACGAGCGGTTTCGCGCGGAGCTCCCCAGGCTCGAAAAAGAGCGCAGGCCGGTCGGGTACCGGGCCGGCTGGCAGCTCGAGGAACGCCTGCAGGGCCTGGGCATCGTCGTGCTGGGGCTGGTCGGGCTGGGCATCGTGTACGGCATCTCCACCGGACTGCTGCCATCCGGGCTGCCGCCGCCGCCCCAACCGCCGGGCGTGCTGGTGCAGGTACCAGTGTTCAACGCCGCCGCCTGCTTCATGCCCTCGATCATCTGGAACAGTTGCGAGCGGTCCACCACCTCGA
>CBJLVJ010000515.1:0-3501 GCA_966426465.1 uncultured bacterium
GGCAGAGGCGTACGGTGGGGCGGCAGCGTCTTCAGATAGGTGGTGGTGACGATCGGCTGAGCGTAGGGTGCACGGAAGACCCAGTGCCGTTGCACCCAGGCCGGGTCGAGGTCCGGCCGAATGCGGCGGATGCCCGCGACGAACGATTGCAGCACTTCGTCATCCGATTGGCCGAACAATGGATGGTCCATCGGTAGATAGTTGCCGAGGTAGACCAGGTGCAGGCCGCCGTAATCGGCGGGCGGCAGGAAGTTGGTGTGCTCGACCAGGGCCAGAAATGGCAGGTCGCGATCGTTGATGTTGAGCCAGTACACGCCCGGAACAAGCTGGCGGTCGAGGCCGAGGATCAGCACGTGGGCACCGAAATGATCCGGGCCCGGGTAGCGCTCGACGAACCAGCCGGGCAGATCTTCGGCCAGACGCGTAAACAGGCGCGTCGGCAAAGTGGCCAGCACCTGGTCGAACACGTGCACGTCGCCGGACTCTGTACGCACCTCGACCCGGCCGTCTCGGCTCGCGACCGCCGCGGCGCTGAGGCCGGTCAAGACCGTACCGCCGAGCGCACGAATACGCTCGCCGAAGGCCTCGTAGAGTAGCTGGAATCCGCCGCGCAGGTAGCCGAGTCGCAGTGACCGCTCGTGAACCCGACTCCACAGCCAGCTCATGGCGATCTCGTCGGCGCGCGCGCCGAACTTGCCGCGCAGGATCGGCTCCCACATCACGTCGTACACGCGGCGACCCATCAGCCGCGGCATCCACGCGGCCGCGGTCCAGCCCGTGAACACCTTCTCGTTGGGGATTGCCTTCAGCACAGCCATACCCGCCAGGAAGCGAAAACGGTCGGCGGGCGCCAGCAGCGGAAGACGGAGCAGGTCGGGAATACCGCCGAGGCTGACGATGCGTCCGCGCGACAGAGTGCTGGTGTTGGGCTGACCCCACAGCAGCCGTCCTTCGAGGCCGAGCTCGCGGATGAAGCCGATGATGGTCGTATCGGTGCGAAAAATGTGGTGGTAGAACTTCTCGAGGTAGTTCGGGCCGACGGAAAAGCCCGCCGCCAGGCCGCCCAGCTGCGGCTCGCGCTCAATGAGCGTCACCTGCCGACCGGCCTGGGCCAGGCGCAGGGCAGCCGCCAGGCCAAGGGCGCCGCCGCCCAGGACGCCGACACGCCTCTGCGTGCTCATGGGCTGGGTACGGGCGTTTGTTCGTCTACTCCGACGAGGAACTGCCAGGTGAAGCCGCCGGCCGCGCCTGTGGCATCGCGAACCAGGATGCGAACGGTGTGATTGCCGCTGGCCAGCGCGCGGCTGGCGTGGATGGTCCACTCGCGCGACGAGCGCTTGTCGATCTGGGCGCCGGCGTCGGCGCCGTCCATGGACAGCGACGCGGAGGCCAGGTCGGCGCCGCGGCCGACCAGCACTGCCGACACGGTGATTGGCCCGCCGGCGGGCACGCGCGCGTTGGCGCCGGGCGCGATGGTGCGCACAATGGGTGGCGCGGCCGCGACTGAGGGCGATGCTAGCGGGGTGACCTGGGGCTGGACGGATGGGCTGGCGGCAATGCCCGGGGACGGGCTGGGCAGCGCCCGAAAGCGCAGCGCTTCGTTTGGCTCGAGCGTAGGGGGCACGCCGGGCGGGGTCGGCGCCTGTGTGCCGGGTTGAGCGCCGTGCAACGGCCGCTCGTTGGCCGGCGCGCAACTGGCCAGCGAGAGCAGGGCGAGCCCGCCTGCGATCGCCGCGAGCCTGCGCGCCTGGCGGCGCTCGAGCAACATCCGCCTGAGTCTAAGCACCTTGCGGGCAAAGCTTAAGAACAAATTCCTCACGGAATGCCTCATCTTGCCCCGGAGGGGACCCCCATGGGACACCGCTTCTGCCGCAGAGGGGACCCATGGGACACCGCTTCTGCCGCAGAGGGGACCCATCGGACACCGCTTCGGCCCCAGAGGGACCCATTGGAGATGGCATCTACCCCAGTGGCGACCCATCGAAGATGGCTTCTGCTCCAGGGGGACGCATCGAAGCGGAGAGGGGCAGTCCCGGAGCGGTCGCAGGGCCAGGGAGGCATGCGCCGTCGCGGGGCACAAGATTCCCGGGGGAGGGCGGCGGGAGCGTGTACGGTTCAGGGGAGAGATGCTCCTGAGGTTGGGGTGCTGGTTGTATCGGCGGCGGCGGTGGGTGCTGCTGGCGTGGGCACTGGTGCTGGCGGTGGCGCTGCCCATTGCGCCGGGCGTGTTCCGCGCGCTCAGCGCGGGTGGTTTTACCAGCCCAGACCTGGAAGCGTTCCGCGCTGGCCAGCTGCTGGCCGACCGCTTCGGCGTGAACCCATCCAACCTGGTGCTCGTGTACGTCGACCCCAGCGGCGCGCTGACCGCCGATGACGCGCGCTTCACCCAGTACGTCGAAGACTCGCTGGAGGCGGTAAAGCAGCTGCCGGGCGTCGAGCGCGTGGTAACCGCCAACCAGAACCCGCGCCAGATCGCTCCCGACGGCGGGGCCCAGTACGCCACGATCGGCCTGGGCAACACGGCCAGCAACCTCGACGCTGTGGTGGCCAACATCCAGCGCTCGCTGCGCCCTACATCGCTCCAGGTCACTCTGACCGGCGCGCCGGTCTTCTACCAGGACATCTTCGACGTCACCGAGCGTGACTTGCGCCGAGCCGAGCTGCTGTCGATCCCGACCGCGGCCGTCGCGCTGGTCTTCGTCTTTGGCTCGGTCGTGGCCGGAGCGGTACCTGGCCTGGTCGGCGGAACGGCCGTCGCCGTGACCCTGGCGCTGATGGTCCTGCTCAGCCGAGTCTCCGAGCTGTCGATCTTTTCGCTGAACCTGGCGACGATGCTCGGCCTGGGCCTCGGCATCGACTATTCCCTGTTCATCGTTTCGCGCTTCAGGGAAGAGCTCGCGCGGGGTGACTCCGTCGAGCGCGCCGTGGGCTGGTCTGTGGCAACCGCCGGCCGGGCGGTCCTGTTTTCGGGCGCAACCGTGATGATCGGCCTGCTGGCCCTGACGACCTTCGACATCACCGCCCTGCGCTCGATGGGTGTGGCCGGCTCGCTGGTGGTGGCGATCAGCCTGCTGGCCGCGCTGACGCTGTTGCCCGCGCTGCTGGGCATCATGGGTCCGCGCGTCGATGCGCTCGCCATCGGCCCGCTCGCCGCGTCAGCCCGGCGCGCCAGTGACAGCAGCGGGTTCTGGACACGCCTGGCGCACGTGGTCATGCTGCGGCCGGTCCAGTTCCTGGTGCCGCTCCTGGCAATCTTGATCGGTCTCGGCCTGCCGTTTCTGCGCGTCGAGCTCGGCGCACCGGACGCGTCGATCCTGCCGACCGACGTGCAGTCGCGACGCGGCTTCGACCTGCTGCGCGCGCACTGGGGTGACGGCGAGCTGTCGCCGCTGCTGCTGGTGTTCCAGACCACCGATGGCTCGAGTCCACTGACGTCGGACCACGTCACGGCGCTGGCGACGTTCATGCGCCGCGTCCAGGCGGACGAGCGCGTGCAACGCG
>CBJLVJ010000516.1:0-3495 GCA_966426465.1 uncultured bacterium
ACGCAGTTGCTCAGTGGCGAACGCGATGCCCCGTGTCGGCGCCGCGGAGTGTTGCTGGAAACGATTCCAGAGTTCATCCGGCAAACACCTGCGCAAAGCGCGAGCACCGCTGCCGTCGATGTGGATGCGGTAGCTGGCGCTGAGGTCGACCTGGGCGGGAGCGCGTTCGAAGATGAGTGGCTCGAGGCCTGCCTGACGCAGGCCGTGTGCGAGGGTGAGCCCACCAAGGCCAGCGCCGGCGATCAAAACGCGCAGAGACATGGGGCGTGACTCCGATCCGCCAGTGGTTCGTTCAACTAGATAGTTGAAGCGGGCGGCAGCCTAGCACTGCATCCAAGCGGGCGTCAACTATCTAGTTGAACGAATATGTGATAAACTGGCCGTACAAGACCGTGGCCGGACGCCATTCGGACACCGCCGCCACCGCCGATACCGCGCCGAGGCGAGCACCCGCCTCCACGCGCGCGGCCAGCCGTCGCAGGAGCCACGCCGTTGGCACCACCGCCGACCGAAGAGCCGAAATCGTCCGCTTCGCGTTCCGCCACGTGGCCGAACGCGGGCTCGAGGGGCTCCGCTTCGCCGATGTCGCCCGCGAGGCCGGCATCAACAACGGCACCTTGCTCTACTACTTCGCCAGCAAGGACGCGCTGATCGAAGCGGTCGCGGCATACCTGGTCGAGCAGTACAGCCAGACGGGCGCCGGGGCGCTGGAAGGCGACTCGGCGGATCCGCTCGCGCAGCTGCGTTGGGAATTCGCCGACGCGCGCGACCGGCTTGGCGATCAACTGGGCGTCGTGTACATCGAGCTGCTGGCGCGCGCGCAGCGCGACCCGTCCGTGGCGAATCTGCTGGGCGACATCGACGCTGGCTGGCGGCGCTGGATCACCAGCATTCTTCAGAAGGGCCGCGAGCAATGCAGCGTGCGCGCCGATGTCGACATGGACGTCGCCGCGACCACGATTATGGCGACCATCCGAGGGGTGGGCGTGCAGGCGCTCGTAAGCGGCGATACCAGGCGGCTTGAGCCGGTGATGGATCAGATCGCCGAGCTGATGGAGCGCTGGCTGGCCCAGCCAGAGCCCGGGCGATAGCCCGACGCATCGGCAAACGCCGCCTGGCGCGTACGTTGGCCGTGCCGCTGCCGTTGCCCAGCCGGCGTTCCGCGGGCTGGGAGCCTGCTGCGGTCCTTAGCTTCGTGCCGGGGATCACGACAGGGAGCTCCGGCGGCGCACCCTGGGACATGGCGGCCGGCCTGAGAGCGCCGAGCGCCCCGGAATGCTAAAGTCCGTACTTAACCAAACGACTGCCGACTGGCAAGGGAGGCCGCATGGCCAAGGTGATCGCAGACCAATCGATGTCGCTGGACGGGTTCAGCACCGGGCCGAACGTCGGGCCAGGCAACGGCATGGGCGACGGCGGAGAGCTCCTGCACGAGTGGATGGAGGGTCGGTACACGGAAGGACCGGAAAAGCTCTTCGAGCACTCGGGGGCCGTCGTGGTGGGCCGGCGCATGTTCGACCTCGGCGTAGAGCCGTGGGGTGAGAACCCGCCCTTCCATATGCCGGTCTTCGTTGTCACGCACCGCGCCGAGGACCCCCTGGTCAAGGAGGGCGGTACAACCTACACCTTCGTCACCGGCGGCGTCGCGGCGGTCCTCGCGCGGGCGAAGGAGGCCGCGGGCGGCAAGGACATCGCGGTGCTCGGGGGTGCCGACGTCATCCGGCAGTTTGCCGAGGCCGGCCTGCTCGACGAGCTGCGACTCCACATCGCCCACATCCTGCTCGGCGACGGAACGCGGCTGTTCGATCGGATCGACACGAGCCGCGTCAGGCTGGAACGCACCCGCGTCGTCGACGCCCCCGGCGTCACATACCTTGCGTTCCGCCTGGGGCCGAACGGCTAGCGGGCGTGGCGACGGGCGTGGCGGACCGGGTCTTCGACGCCCTCGGCGACCCGACGCGGCGCGCGCTGGTGGCGCGGCTTAGCCGTGGGCCGATGTCGGTTTCCGAACTCGGGCGGCCGTTCGACATCTCGCTCGCGGCAATCGTGCAGCACCTGCAGGTCCTCGAGCGCAGCCGGCTGGTACGCACCGAAAAGGTCGGCCGCGTGCGCACCTGCTGGATCGAGCCGGCGGGGCTCGACTTGGCCGCAGCCTGGCTGGCCGAGCGCCGCGCGCTCTGGGAGCACCGGCTCGACCGGTTGGGCGACGTCCTGGCCCCGCAGGACCAGCCGGCGGCGCGCCAGGACGAGCAGCGCTGATGGCGCACCCGGTCGTGCACCGCACCTTCAGCGTCGAACGGACCTACCCGGCAGCCCCGGCGCGCGTTTTCGCGGCGTTCGTGGATCCGGACACCAAACGCCGCTGGTTCGCCGAGGCCGCGGGCTTCGAGGTCGACGCGTACGAACTCGACTTCCGCGTCGGCGGCTTCGAGCGGACGCGCTTCCGCGCCGTCGGCGGCGCGCGGGAGCGCAATGACACGCTCTTCCTCGATATCGTGCCCGACGAGCGGATCGTCTTCGCATACTCGTTGAGCGCCGGGGAGGTCCGCACGTCGACCGCGCTGACGAGCGTGGAGCTGGCCGCCGACGGCGGCGGGACGCGGCTGCTGCTGACCGAGCAGGTCGCCTTCCTCGACGGCGTGGACGGCACCGCGAGCCGGCAGCGGGGCTGGGGCGGGCTCCTCGACAGACTGGGCGACGCGCTCAGGTGGGGCGATTGAGCCAGGCCTTCACGCACTCGGACGTCTCGCTCGCCGGCGTCACCCGCGGCTTCCACAACCCGCTCGCGCACGGTGGGGATCATGGTCCACAAGTGGATGTTCGACGCGCTCACTGACTTCATCACGACCCACGACGACCGCAGCCGGATCGCGCAAGCTACCGTCGAGCGCAACGCTCGCATTCAGAAGTTCCATCCGTTTGTCTGAGTCGCGTTCGTTCCACGCGTCGACGAAGGCGTTGACGACGACCTCCAGATGCTCCTCCAGTTCGGCACACGAAGCCGAGTCCGCCAGCACGCCCAATGAGTTCCGCCAACGGCATGGGACGTTTGACCGAAATGCGGTTTCAGTTCATCGTCACTTCATGCTGACCGGTAATGCTTCGAATGGTCGGATCCAGACCACATGAGTACCAACAAGGAGCATCAATGCTGAAGCGAATCCTGTACGGCGGCGGCGCAATGGGCATCCTCACCGCCGCATATCTCCTGGGCAGCATCTCGCTGGGCGGGGCGTTTGCGCAGAACGCGCAAACGGCTACGCCCAGCGCGCCGCAGACGCCCCTGAGCGGCGCGGCCGGCCAGTCGCAAACGGCGCCGGACTCCAGCGAGGCGCAGGGCCAACATGAAGCCGACGAAGTGGCCGAGTCGGCGGCGTTGGCCAGTCAGGCCAAGGTTACCGAGTCTCAGGCAAACACGACCGCGCTCGGTCAGTTCCCCAGCGGAACTGTCAGCAAGACCGAACTCGACAATGAGAACGGCACGGTCATCTACAG
>CBJLVJ010000517.1:0-3492 GCA_966426465.1 uncultured bacterium
GTGGTGCACGCGCTCATCGATGCGTTACTGGGCGCCGCGGGCCGCGGCGACATCGGCGAGTGGTTCCCGTCCAGCGACGAGCGCTGGCGCGACGCGCGCAGCACGGCCATGCTGCGACACGTCTGGAGCGAGCTCGCCGCCGACGATTGGCGCCTGGAGAACGCCGACCTGACCCTGGTCGCCAGTGAGCCGCGCCTGGCGCCTTATCGGTATCAAATGCGTCTGGCGTTGGCCGACACCCTCGGCTGCTCGGTCGGCCAGGTGTCGCTGAAAGCTACCACCACCGACGGACTCGGCGCGCTCGGCCGCGCCGAAGGCATCCTGGCCATGGCCACGGTCCTTCTCTGGCGCGACGATTAGCCCATAATTGCCTCCATGGCGGTTCGCATGTACTCCACGCTCACCGGTCGCGAGGATGAGCTCGTGCCGCTTGACGCGGACGGGGTGCTGCGGATGTACGTGTGCGGCATGACGCCCAAGTTCCATCCGCACATCGGTCACGCGCGCACGTTCGTCGCCATGGACGTGATCCGTCGTTACCTGAAGTACCGGGGCTACCAGCTCAAGCACGTCCAGAACTTCACCGATATCGACGACAAGATCATCGAGCGGGCGCGGCGCCAGGGACGCGACCCGGCGAGCACGGCGCGCGAATACATGGAGTCCTACCTGGCCGTGATGGACCGCCTGAGCGTCCAGCGCGCCGACGAGTACCCGACCGTGACCGGCTTCATGGAGCGCATCGTGGAGTTCATCGCCGGGCTGGTGGAGACGGGTCACGCGTACGCCGTCGAGACAGGCGACGTGTACTTTGACGTCGCCTCGTTTCCGGACTACGGCAAGCTGAGCCACCGCGATCTGAACAGCCAGCTGGTGGCGGCGCGCAAGGAGCTGGAGCCCGGCAAGCGTGACCCGCGCGATTTTGCGCTGTGGAAAGCGGCCAAAGAGGGCGAGCCGTCCTGGCCCAGTCCGTGGGGTCCGGGGCGGCCGGGCTGGCACATCGAGTGCTCGGCCATGGCTCGCGAAACGCTCGGCGACCAGCTCGACATCCACGGCGGCGGCGCCGACCTGATTTTCCCGCACCACGAGAACGAGATCGCCCAGAGCGAGTCTCTCACCGGCAAAAAGCCGTTTGTCCGTCACTGGGCGCATTCGGGGCTGGTGGTTCTCGGAGGTGGGGAGAACGCCGGCGTAAAAATGGCGCACTCGCTGGAGAACTTCACCACCATCGACTCGATCCTCGAGAGGTACACCCCGCTCGAGGTGCGCTACTTCCTGGTGGCGACGCACTATCGCTCGTCGCTCACGTTCACTCTCGAAGGGGACGACGGCGACGTCCGTGTGCGGGGTATCGAAGACGCGCGCGGTGCGCTGGGCCGGCTCCGGCGCGCGCTGGGCGAGGAGCCCCTGTCTGAGGATGGGCCGCTCGACCAGATGGCGGTGGACGCCTTCAACGCCGCGATGGACGCCGACTTCAACACCCCCGACGCGCTGGCGGTCATCTTCGACCTGGCCCGTGAGATCAACCGTTGCCGGGACTCCGGCGGCGCGCCCGAGGAGCTCGACCAGCGGCGCCGCACGCTGGTGCGTCTCCTCGACGTGCTTGGCCTGGACATTCGGTCCGCCGAGCCCGCGCGGCAGCGCTCGATCGAGCCGTACGTGGAGCTGCTGCTCGAGGTCCGCCGCAAGCTGCGCGACCTGAAGCAGTGGGCGCTCGCCGACGAGATTCGCAGCCGCCTGGCCGACCTTGGCGTAACGGTCGAAGACAGGCCCGGGGGCGAGTCCGCCTGGCGAGTGGAGCGATAAAGAGCGCTTACATCAGCTCGGCGACCAGCCCGCGCGCGGTATCCGGATCGATGCCCAGCGGTCGCCGCGCCACGGGCCCACCCTCGGCCAGGACCGGCTCGAGCTGGTCGAGCGAAGGCAGGTCGTCCCGCTTCCAGAATAGCCCGATGGGAATCTCCTCGCCCCATTCGTAGCCGCGCTCGATCGCCTGGTGGAAGTCGGTTGGATCGTGGCCGACGTCCTCCAGCTTGCGCGTACGCTGCTTGAAGAACTCGTGGGTGTTGTCCTTGTTGAAGGTCACGCACGGGCTGAAGCAATCGATCAGGGCGAAGCCCTTGTGCTGCATGCCGCCCTTGATCAGCTCGACCAGGTGCTTCACCTGACCCGTGTACCCGCGGGCCACGTAGGTCGCTCCCGCCGCGATCGCCAGCGGAATCGGGTTGATCGGGTTTTCGACACTGCCGAAGGGCGTGCTCTTGGTCTTCATGCCCTTGATGCTGGTCGGCGACAGCTGGCCGGTCGTCAGACCATAGATCTGGTTGTCCATGACGATGTAGGTCAGGTCGAGGTTGCGTCGCATGGCGTGCAGCAGGTGGTTGCCGCCGATGCCATAGCCGTCACCGTCGCCACCCGTCACAACCACCTTCAGCGCATGGTTGGCCAGCGCGGCGCCGCTCGCGACGGCGAGGGCACGGCCGTGCAGCGTGTGCATACCGTAGGTGTTGATGTAGCCGGGCAGATTGGACGAGCAGCCGATGCCGCTGATCGTCAGCACCTGGTGGGGATACAGGCCGAGGTCGGCGATGGCCTGTTTCAGCGCGTGCAGCACGCCAAAGTCGCCGCAGCCCGGGCACCAGTCCGGTTCGGCGTGGCCTTTGAAGTCTTTGATCGTCAGCGCGGGTTTGCTCTCGATGTCTACGATCATCATCTCTCCGTCCCCTAGACCAGGATCTCGTGGCGCGGCACGTAGCGCGTCGTTTCCCGAGCAAGAACTGCTTGTACGCCGTCGACGATGTGGTGCGGCAGAAACGGCTCGCCGTCGTATTTCCGAATGTGGCCAGCCGCTTCGAAGCTCGTTTCCGAGCGCAGAAATCGAGCGAACTGGCCGCTGTAGTTGTTCTCGATGATGATGACCCGCCTGGACCTGGAGAGCTGGTCCAGAATCGCCTCGGCGTGCAGCGGAACGATCCACTTGATCTGCAGGTGGTTGGCGACGACGTTGTGTTCGGTCTGGAGCTTGTGCATGGCCTCGCGGATCACGCCCTCGGTCGAGCCCCAACCGACGAGCGTGACGTCGGCGTCTGCTGGTCCGAACAGCTCGGGGGGTGGAATCAGCGGCAGGATGTGCTCCATCTTGCGCATGCGCTTTTCGTGCATGGCCTGACGTTTGTGCGGGTTGGTGAACTCGTCGCTGATCAGCCCGCCTTCCTCGTCGTGCTCGTCGGTGGCGACCACGTGCACGTAGTCAGGCGTTCCGGGCAGCGCCCGCGGCGAGACGCCGTCCTCGGTCAGGACGTAGCGCTTGTAGCCCTCGAGGCTCTCGGCCGAATGGCCATTGGTCAGGCCGTTGGTGGCGTGGCCATTTGAGCCGTTTGCCGCGATCAGGGCGCCGCGATCGATTGGCACGTTGAAGTCGAGCTCGGCCGGATCGACGCTGGAGCGGCCCTCCGAGAGCACCAGGTCCGACAGGATGATGCCCGGGCACGG
>CBJLVJ010000518.1:0-3488 GCA_966426465.1 uncultured bacterium
ATGCGCATGAAGCACGTCACGCCCGAAGAGTTGCGGGCGATGAATGCGCAGATGGATCGCTGCGCCGCCGAGCTGGCCGACGCCCGCTGCGACGTGGTCACGACGGCCTGCCTGGTGGCCATCATGGCCCAGGGACCCGGCTACCACTGCAGCGCGGAGGACCAGATCAGCCGGGTGCTGGAACGGGAGGGCGCGCCCGCGCCAGTGGTGTCCTCGGCGGGCGCCCTCTTGTCAGCATTGGATGACCTGGGGGCGCGCCGCGTGGCCATCATCACGCCGTACCTGCGCCCGCTGACGCAGCTCGTCGCTCAGTACATCGAGGCGAATGGCGTGGTGGTCCAGGACGCGTTGAGCCTCGAGGTGTCGGACAACCTGGAGGTGGGCCGACTCGATCCCAACAACTTGCTCGAGCACTGGAAGCGGGTGGACCTGTCGGGCTGCGACGCCCTGGTGCTGTCCGCGTGCGTGCAGATGCCCTCGCTGCCCAGCATCATGCCTGTCGAGCAGGCGTGCGGGCTGCCGGTTCTCTCGGCAGCCACGGCGACGACCTACTCGATTCTCCGCGCCCTGAACCTGCCGACGGTTGTGCCGAACGCCGGCCACCTGCTGAGCGGCCGGGTGCCGGCGCGCGCGTCGCGGCGTGAGCCGGTCGAGGGCGCGCAGTACCAACCGGTCACGCAAACGGCCAGAAGCCCGGAGCTTCTTGCCGCGCTGCGACACGGCGAGCCGTAGGAGTTCGGCCGATCGGGTGCGTCACCGAACGGCACATCCACGTCCGTATCAGGAGCTCATGACGGGCGTGACCAGGAGCTGTTGCCACGTTTCGGGGCCCACGATCCCATCGACGCTGATCTGCGCCCGCCGCTGGAAAGCGAGCACGGCGTCGCGCAGCGTTCCGTCAAATTGGCCATGCTCGTCGAGCCCCGCACCTTGCTTGCGGTTGAGCTGCACCTGCACGGCCAGCACGGCGTCGCCACGGCTACCTTCGCGCACGTTCACGAACAGCTTCGCCCATGTCTGCGGGCCGACCACGCCGTCGGCAACCAGCCCGTTTTCGCCCTGGAACGTGCGGAGTGCCCGCTCGGTAGCCCCGTCGAACGAGCCAGTCACGGCCACGTCGCCGTAGCCTCGATGGCGGAGCAACAGTTGCACGGTCTCGACGTCCACGCCAGTGTTCCCGACGGCCAGGACGGGAACCGTAGTGGTGGCCCTGGACGCGGCCAGGTCGGGGGTTGGGCCGGTGACCGGCGCGAAGCGTCCGGCCAGCACGTTCCCGACGACAAGGACACTGCCTAGCAAGACGATGGCCACCGGGGCTACGGCCCAGCTCCACTTCCACGAGTGCGGCCCTCGCCGCACGCGGGCGTCACCCGTTGCAGGCGGAGCTGCCGGCATGGGTCGGCTGTCCGTGGTGAAACGACGGCGCGTCTCGACCTGCAAGCGGGCCATGCAGGCGGTCAACTGCGTCCGAAATGCCTCGGCGTCCTGGTCCGGCAGCCGACCGGCCTCGCTCTCCAGCGCGCTGACGAGCCGGTGGAGCGTTGCCTGGCGGGGCTGCTTCTGGCCGCGCTCGATATCGCTGATCGCGCGCTCGCTTAGCCCGGCGCGTTCGGCCAGCAGGGCCTGAGTCAGCCCTGCTCGTTCCCGCAACTGCCGAAGCAGCTCTCGGCCCTGTGGATCGCTACCCACCGCTGCGCACGTCACCTGTCTGCTGCCGACCAGAGCATGCCATCCGGGCTGCCAGTCCTGGCTGTGTCCATGGTATGAGCACAGGCTCTGGCCAGCCACACTTTGCGCGTCGTGTGGCCGAAAGTGTGGATCGTGCATGGGCACGGACAGGGCTAGTTGCCTAGCGTGGCAGCGCGGTGCGTGTGGGGCGCGCAGCGTGGCCGGTGACCGTCGTCGTTGGCTGAGTGGGGCCAGGGCGCGGGTCAGGGCAAACAAGCTCCAGGACACGGAGAACCGTGCATGCATCGAATGACCATCGTGGTCGTGAGTGTCGCCCTGGCCGCGGCGATCTTCACCGGCAGCGTGTCGGCCAATTCTGACGGCGATTCGCTGGTCAATCGGCTCGGCCAGGCGCCAGCAGTCAGTCCTGTCGTTCCGCCCGACGCCGCGGCGGATGCTTCGGCTGCGACCGCGGCGCGCGTTACCGTCCCCCTTGTCGCTGAGCGCGCGGGTGGGGCAGCGGCCGGTGCGGCGTCAGACGCCGTCTCGCCGGCCGGCTGTGTCGCGAGCATCGACGACGCGCACATCGCCACGTCTATCGCGAACGCCGTCAAAGTTAATGCGCGTATCACCTGCCGGCGAGCCGTGCAGGCGCTGGCGTTGCGCGTCAATCTGTACAAGAAGCACTTCTTCGGGTTACTGAACAGCCTCCAGGCGAGTACGACGACCTCGAATACGGGGCGTGCGTCATTGCAGAACCAGGGCACGTTCCGTCACTGCACGAACCACAAGTCGACGAAGTGGTTCGGCACGGCCCAGGCCGCGTCGCTGGAGGGCGGCGTTGTCTACACCGCGTCCGTGGTCTCGCCCCACGTGCGCACGCTGAACTGCGGCACCTGATCGGGCGCACCAAGCGGAAGCCCGGCGAGCGAGTGACCCGAGATACTCGGACGGCAACCAGGAGCAAGAGGCAGCCGCGATGAGCCATCCACGGATTGTCTGGAGCGGCGACGTGCACGTCGCCGATTGGCTGGTCGCGCGCCTGACCACCGGCCGACCGGTCGTCAGCTCGGTCATCCCGACCGGCTTCGCGGCGTACGTGCGGCTGCTCCATCCAGCGCGCGCATCAGGTGGCGCACCTGTGCGCTGGGGGGAGTTGGCGGCCCGTGCGCACGTGGCGCTGCAGCCCGGCCTACAGTTCGAGGCGCTCCGCCGCCGCAGCGGCTGGCAGGGTGAGCCGCCGACCGAGGGCTCCCTGCCAGCCGACCAGGCGGTCGCCCTGTCCAGCGTGCTGGCCGAGTTCACCACCACGCCGGACCATTGCTGGTTTTGCCTGTGGGATGGCTACGGCTGGCTTTACCAGGGCCGGTCGGTCCGCCAGCTCGCGTCACCAGGTGAACCTGCCTCGTCACCTATGACCGCCTGGCCTGCGGTCGACGCGGCGCCGCGCGTGCATACCCGGAACCACGACTACGTGCTGTCTGCCGGGCCGCTCCCCACGGTGACCGCCCTTGCGGGACTGCCCCGGCAGCAGACGCCGAATCTGTGGTGGCCCGACGACCGCACCTGGTGTGTCGCCTCGGACATCGACCTGGCCAGCACGTACGTCGGCGGCCCCAGGCCCCTGCTCGACCGACTGTTGAATGATGCGCGATTCGAGGCCTTGGCCGTACAGCCCACCGATGTCCTCGCCGCCGACGACGACGAACCGGGCGCGGGCGGCTGATTGACCGGCGCGCGCGGGCCTGGCCGCGAGCTGGCGGTTTATGGTCGGTGGCGGCTGACGCGAGCGGTGAAGATCTCCTGGATGCCCGTGCGGG
>CBJLVJ010000519.1:0-3456 GCA_966426465.1 uncultured bacterium
TGGCGCGTGCCGCGGAGGGCGGCCTCGAGGTGACGCAGGCCGAAATCGAGGAGGATCTTGGGCGTCTAGCGCTCAACCAGGGCCAGTATGACCGTGCCCTGGACTACCTCGAACGGGCGCGGCGCCGCTTCGCCACGCTCGGCGTCCATCACGCAGCCGCGGCAGCCGAGAAGGAGCTGGCCGACGCATACCTGGAATTGAACCTCGCGCCAGAGGCGATCGCCGCCTACGAACGCGCGCTCGGGGTCTTCCGTACGCTCGACATGCGCGCCGAGCAGGCGGCCTCACTGGCCAGCTCCGGGCGCGCACGGGCGCTGGCTGGCGAGCCCGAAGCGGCCCGCAAGCTGCTCGACAACGCCCGTCGTCTGTATCTTGCCGAAGACAACGAGGTTGGCCAGGCCACCGTCACGCTGGCCGAAGCCCAGCTGCACCATGCCGAGGGCTCGTTCGAAGAGGCCGCGCTCAACGCCTCGCTGGCCGAAGCGGCCCTTGTTTCTGCTGGGACGTGGGGGCGGGCGCTCCTGGCGCGCTGGCTGCGCGGTGACGCGCTGCGCGAGCTCGGCCAGACGCGGGCTTCGCGTCGGCTACTCGAGGAGACGTTGCGCTCGGCCGAACAGCAAGCGCTGCCGCAGATCGCGTACCGCTGCGAGACGTCCCTCGGGCTCCTGGCCAGGTCGGCAGGCGACGACGAAGCCGCTGAGGCCGCTTTCGAGCGGGCGATCGCCGTCGTCGAAGACCTGCGTGCGCCACTGCCTGCGGAGGAGTTCCGCACGGCGTTCGTCGCCGACAAAGTCCTGCCCTATCGCGAGCTGGTGCGGCTGTGTCTCGGGGCCCCGCGCCCACGGGCGGCTGAAGCGCTCGGCTACGTGGAGCGGGCGCGCTCGCGGGCGCTGGTCGATCTGCTGGGCGGCGCCTTGCCGGCCCGGCCGCGCGCGCGAGACGCCTACGAGGCCCGCCTGCTCGAACGCCTCAGCGAGTTACGTGAAGACCTCAGCTGGCTCTACAGCCAGATCTATCGTCCAGCCGGCAGCGATGCGCCGCCGACGCCCGAGACGCTGGCTGGGCTGCACGCCTCGGTGCGTGACGGCGAACGCAGCGTGGCCGAAACCCTGCGCCAGCTTGAGCAGTCCGGCGGCGGCACCCTCGTGCGCGTCGAGCCGCTCGAGCTCGACGAGCTACAACGCCACCTCGGCCCGGACACTGCGCTGGTCGAATACTACGTGCTGGATAACGAAATCCTGGCTTTTGTCGTTACCGAAGACCAGGTGAGCGTCGTCCGCCGATTGAGCACAACCGAACAGGTCGAAGCGGCGCTCGAGCAGCTGCGATTTCAGCTCGGTGCGTTGCGTAAAGGTTCGGAGCGCGTTCGCGCCCACCTCGACCAGCTCGGCCGACGCGCGCAGCATCACCTGGCAGTCCTGCACGATCTGCTGCTGCGCCCGCTCGAGGAACACCTCGGGTCGCGCCGTCTGGTGGTGGTACCGCACCAGTCGCTGCACTACGTGCCGTTCCATGCCCTGTTCGACGGCCAGACGTACACCATCGAGCGCCGTGAGGTGTGCTACCTGCCGAGCGCAAGCGTGCTGCGCCACTGCTTTGGCACGCCGCGCCGACCTGTCCGGCGGGCGCTCCTGGTCGGCGTGCCCGACGCTCAGATTCCGAACGTCGAGGCCGAGGTCACCGTGCTGGCCAACATGTTCCCCGAGTCCGTGCTGCTGGTCGGGCAGCACGCCAGTCGGGCGGCCGTGCGGGATCGGGTGGCCGACGTCGACGTCGTTCACCTCGCATGCCATGGCCAGTTCCGCCCGGACAATCCCCTGTTTTCGGCGCTCCGCCTCGGGGACGGCTGGCTGACCGTGCGCGACGCCTACGATCTGGAGCTGGACGGCAAGCTCGTCACGCTGAGCGCGTGTGAAACGGGCGCCAGCGCCGTCGCACCGGGTGACGAGCTGATCGGTCTGGTCCGCGGCTTCTTTTCGGCCGGCGCGCCGTCGCTGCTGGTCAGTTTGTGGACCGTCGACGACGCCGCGACGGCCAGCCTGATGGCCGACGTATACGGCCGACTGCGTGCCGGTGAGTCACCGGCCACAGCCTTGCGCTTCGCGCAGTGTCGCGCGCTGCGCGATAACCCCCATCCATTTTTCTGGGCCCCATTCGCCTCATTTGGTCGTTGGTAGGAGATCTCTGATGCACCACGTACCCGCCCGCCTCTGTTCGCTGCTCGTGACGGTTGGGCTGCTACTATCCGTCCTCAGCCCAGCCGCCCTGGCCGTGGGCGGACCGGGCGGTGGCTCCGTGCCTGGCGAGGTGGTCGTCAAGCTAGCTCAAGCAGCTGACCTGCCTGCGGTCGCCGCAACGTTCGCCCTCGACCCGACCCCGCTCGACCAGTTCGGGTCGCGGCCGATTTTCAGGTTGCGCATCCTGGATGGCAGCTCAGCCGCTAGCAAGGCCTCGGCGTTGAGTCTCGACCCGCGGGTGCAGTATGCAGACACGAACCAGATCGGGCAGGCGCCCGAGAGCCAGGGCATTTCGTGGGCGCAGGGTATTTCCTGGGCTCAGGGCATCTCCTGGGCCCAGGGCGGCGCCACCGTCTACGGCAGCCAGTGGGGTGTGGCACAGATGCGTCTGCCCCAGGCGCAAGCCATCAACAATGGCGCAGGCCAGATCGTCGCCGTGCTCGACACGGGCATCGACCTGAGCCACCCCGCCTTCGCGGGACGCCTGGTGCCGGGCTATGACTTCGTCGACAACGATCCTGACCCGAGCGAAGTTGGCAGCCAGCTCATCAATCCCACGTACGGCCATGGCACCATGGTCGCCGGCCTGGTGGCGCTCGCCGCGCCGGGCGCGCAGATCATGCCGTTGCGGGTGCTGGACGTCAACGGCGCGGGCAACGTCTGGGTCCTCGCCGAGGCGCTGCAGTACGCGATCGGCCACGGGGCGACGGTGGTGAATCTCAGCCTGGCCATGCCGTCCGACAGCCGCCTCCTGGACGAAGTCCTGACGGCGGTCGCCTGTGGAGATCCGGCCACGATCGGGCCAACCGATATGCCGTGCTATCGGCCCGGCGGCGCCGTGGTCGTCGAAGCAGCCGGCAACTTTGGCAACCAGACGCAGGTCTTTCCGGCTGGCGACCGCGTCAAAGGCGCTCTGGCGGTTGGCGCCAGCGAGCCCAACGATACGCTCGCCGTCTTCTCGGACTACGGCTCGTGGGTGGGCGTCGCGGCGCCCGGCGACATGATCGTCAGCGCGGTCCCCGGCGGCGGCACGGGTATGTGGGCCGGCACCTCGTTTGCCGCGCCGCTGGTGGCCGGCGAGGCCGCCCTGGTGCGCGCCGCCTTCCCCGCCGCGTCCACTCTGGCCATCGTTACCCGCATCAACCAGAACTCGGTGCTGATCAACAGCCCCGTGCGATCCCGCGCCGACGCCCTCGCCGCCCTGACCAACTAGCCAGGG
>CBJLVJ010000520.1:0-3453 GCA_966426465.1 uncultured bacterium
CGCGTGTGCACCGCCTGCGCGTCGGGAAGATCTACGCCGACGATCTTACGCGTACTCGTCACGCCGCTAACAATCTCGACCTGACGAGGCTTGAGGCCAAGAGCGCCCGCGATGGCGCGCTCGATCGCCGCGTTGGCCTGGCCCTCCACGGGGCGCGCGCGAACCCACACGCCGAGGGTTGCCGGATCGAGCAACCGGACACGCTCTTCGCGTGCCCCGGGATGGGCAATGACGGCCAGCCGCAGCATTGGCGTTTAATATGTCACGTCGAGCGTGGCCGCAAGTCAGTTTCAAGCTCCCCGTGGCACCCAGGACATCCTTCCCGAGGATGCGCCGTACTGGAGCTTTGTCCTGGACGAGATGCGTCGGCAGGCACGCCTGGCCGGCTACGGCGAAATTCGCACACCGACCTTTGAAGAGACAGGCGTGTTCCAGCGCGGCGTTGGCGCGACCACGGACATCGTCGAAAAGGAGATGTACACCTTCCTCGACAAGGGCGGCGACAGCATGACGCTCCGTCCCGAGGCCACCGCCGGCATCGTGCGCGCCTACCTGCAACGAGGCATGGCCAGCCGCCCGCAGCCCGTCAAGCTGTTCATGCACCTGACCACCTTCCGCTACGACAAACCGCAGAAAGGCCGGTTCCGCGAGTTCAATCAGATCGACTTCGAAGCCATTGGCGAAGCCGACCCGCTGATCGATGCCGAGCTGGTTGGGCTGCAGTGGCGACTGTACGCCGCGCTCGGCCTGCGCAACCTGAGCCTGCAGGTCAATAGCATCGGCGACGCGAACTGTCGGCCGGCGTACGTTGAGAAGCTCGCCGAGTATTTCCGCCAGCATCTGTCGGGCCTGTGCGAGGAATGCCAGCGGCGACTGGAGACGAACCCGTTGCGCCTGCTCGACGAGAAGCGACCCGAGTGCCAGGCCGTCCTCGAGGGCGCGCCGCGCAGCGCGGACAATCTGTGCCCCGAGTGCCGGGCCCACTTCGAGGCATGGCTCGGCTACCTCGAAGGCGCGGGCATCCCGTACGACATCAACCCGCGCCTGGTACGCGGGCTGGACTACTACACGCGTTCGGTGTGGGAAGTCTGGCCGCCCGTGGTGGGCGCGCAGAGCACCATCGGCGGCGGTGGGCGCTATGACGGGCTGGCGGAGCAGCTCGGCGGCCGACCAACCCCCGGTGTCGGGTTCGCGACGGGCATCGAGCGCATCATCATCGAGATGAAGGACCAGCACGTGGCGTTGCCGCCGGTGGACGGCCTGTGCGCATTTTTCGTGTATCAGAGCGAGGGCGCCAAGCAGGTGGCCTTCAGGCTTGCCGAGATGCTCCGATCGCGCGGCATCTCGGCCGACATGTCATTCGGCGATCGCAAGCTGGGCAAGCAGTTGAGCGCGGCAGATCGCGCCGGCGCGCACTACGCCGTCATTCTCGGCGAAGAGGAGCTCGCCACCGATTCGGTCACGATCAAGGACCTGCGCGCTGGCGGCGAACAACGCCGCGTGCCCCGCGGCGACCTGGTCGGTGTGTTTGGAGGCGGCTGTGCCCCGGTTGACTGAGGCAGCGCTGAAGCGGCTCGACGAGGCGCGCGCGCGGGCGGACGAGCTCTCGCGCGAGCTGTCCGATCCGGCGACGTTCGAGGATGCCCGCCGAGCTGCCGAGCTGGGTCGCGAGCAGGCCGAGCTGGCGGGGGTCATCGAGAACTACGACCGCTACCAGCAGCTCGCATCTCGGCTCGACGAAGCCGAGGGCCTGCTGCGCGACGGCGCCGACGAAGACCTCCAGGCGCTGGCCCGCGACGAGATCACCTCGATCGAGCCGCAGCTGGAAAGCGCGGTGAGCGATTTGCAGGAATTCCTGCGACCGCGCGATCCGAACGACGTGCGCGACGTGATCCTGGAGATCCGCGGCGCCGAGGGCGGTCAGGAGGCGAACCTGTGGGCGGCCGACCTGATGCGCATGTACATGAAGTACGCCGAGCTCAAGGGCTGGAAGGTCGAAGTCCTGAACACGAGCGAGACCGACCTTGGCGGCATCAAAGAGGTCATCTTCGAGATCCACGGCCGCGGCGCCTACTCGCGCCTGAAGTGGGAAGGCGGTGGCCATCGTGTCCAGCGCGTGCCCGAAACCGAAGCCCAGGGACGCATTCACACCTCGGCCGCGACGGTCAGCGTGCTGCCGAAAGCCGAAGAGGTCGACGTGCAGATCCGCGACGAAGACCTGCGCGTGGACGTGTACCGGGCGGGCGGGCACGGTGGCCAGGGGGTCAACACCACCGACTCGGCGGTGCGGCTCACGCATCTGCCAACGGGGCTGGTGGTGACCTGTCAGGACGAGCGATCGCAGCTCAAGAACAAGGCCCGCGCGCTGGAAGTGCTGCGCTCGCGCCTGTTCGAAGCCGAGCTGCGCAAGCAGCAGGAAGAGGTTGGCAGCGCCCGACGCATGCAGGTCGGCTCAGGTGAGCGCGGCAGCAAGATCCGCACGTACAACTTCCGCGAGAACCGCGTGACCGATCACCGCATCGGGCTCACCCTGTACAACCTGGACCGCGTGCTCGAGGGCCAGCTGGATCCGCTCATCGACGCGCTGGCCGAAGCCGACGCGCTGGCCAGCGAGGAAGCGGCCTGACGGCATTTCCCCAGAGGGGACCCACCAACTGTTCTCCCCCGAGGGGACCTTGGGCCAGGTTCGTCCCCGGATGGACCCTACGAGGTTCCTCTCGGTAGGGGCTGATACGGGAAGCCCTGTCGTGAGCGCGGGCGAGCTTGTGCAGCGGGGGGCGCGGCGGCTGGCGGCGGCGGGGTCGGGGAGCGCGCGGCTGGAGGCGGAGCTGTTGCTCGGGCACGTCTCGGGCTGGAGCCGGGTTGAGGTGCTGGCGCATCCAGAGCGGCCGGTGTCCCAGGCGGTGCAGCGCGCCTTCGATGCGCTGGTCGCGCGACGCGAGCAAAGCGAGCCAATGGCGTACATCCTCGGCCAGCGCGAGTTTTACGGGCGCATGTTCAGGGTGGATCGGCGGGCGCTGATTCCGCGACCCGAAACGGAGCTGCTGGTGGACCTGGGCAAGGCAGCCGTGGCGCGCTGGCGAGCGGCCGGCGCGGAGCCGACCGTAGTGGACGTTGGCACCGGCTCCGGCGCCATTGCCGTGAGTCTGGCGGCCGAGGCCCGGGTACAGGTGATCGCAACCGATGTCTCGGTCGATGCGTTGCGACTCGCCCGGCAAAACGCTCAAGACCACCAGGCGAGACTCAGCCTGACCGCAAGCGACCTGCTCACGGGACTGCGCGGGCCGCTGCACGTGGTGCTCGCCAATCTGCCCTACGTTCCCGCCTATCGAGAGCTGCCGCGCGACGTCAGGGACTACGAGCCGCCGCTGGCGCTGTTTGGCGGCACGCGCGGCACCGAGCTGATCGAGCGGCTGCTGGCGGAGGCACAGCCGCTGCTCGCGCCCGGGGCAG
>CBJLVJ010000521.1:0-3451 GCA_966426465.1 uncultured bacterium
AGCGGGTTGGGGCTGTCGAAGTCCCTCGAGGGTTCGAATCCCTCCCCCTCCGCCGCGTTGTTTCGATCCAGCCCAGCGGGCCACGGAGGGGGAAGTGTCTGGCATGGGGGCTCCGCCCCCACACTCCCGGGCTCCGCCCCCAAACGCGGCTCCGCCGCCGCTTGATGCTCAGCCCAGCGGGCCACGGGGGGAGCTCACCAGTTGGTGAAGGCGCCGTCCAGGCGGCGCAGGTGGGGCGGCTCGGTCATGTGGAAGGGCGACCGCCGGGCTGCCTCGCGGTCGAACTCCACCCCCAGCCCGGGCCGCGTCGGCGGCAGCAGATAGCCGTCCTGCCAGTCGATCTGGACCGGAAAGACGTCGGTCAGCGTGGTGCCGGGCCGCTGTGGCTGCTCCTGCACGCCCACGTTGCTGCTGGCCAGGTTCAGCTGCAGGCACGCCGCGCTGGACACCGGCCCCAGCGGGTTGTGGGTGGCCAGCTTGATGGCGTGCGTCTCGCACCAACCGGCGATCTTGCGCGCCTCGGTCAGCCCACCGACGATGCACAGGTCGACGCGGCAGTAGTCGATCAGGTCGTCCTCGATGATCTCGCGGAACTCCCACTTGCTGGCGAATTGCTCGCCCGCCGCAAGCGGCACCGCCGTCTGCGCCCGCAAGCGGTGGTACAGGTGCGGGTTTTCGGCGCGCAGCGGGTCCTCCATGAAAAAGGGCCGGTACGCCTCACTCGCGCGGCACAGCCGCACCGCGTCCGGCAGGTCGAGACGGGTGTGCACGTCCAGACAGATCTCGACCTCGTCGCCGAGCGCCTGGCGCACGGCGTCGAGCTGCTTCAGCGCGGTGCGCACCGCCTGCGTCGGCTCGAGCACGTCGCCGTGCTGGGGCAGACCCCAGCGGACGAACTTCCAGCCCTCTGCTACCGCCCGCTGGCAGTTGTCAACCAGCGCTTGCACATCGTCGGATTCGCCCCGCGTCTGGGTATGCGGGTAGCACACCACCCTGTCCCGCGCGAGTCCGCCGAGCAGCCGGTAGACGGGCACGCCGAGGGCTCTGGCCTGGATGTCCCAGAGGGCGATGTCGATGGCCGAAATCGCGCTGCACAGGACGCGGTTGGCCGGAAAGAAGCCGCCCCGAAACAGCGTCTGCCAGATGTGCTCGATGCGCGAGGCGTCCTGGCCGAGGAGCAGCGGCTTGAAGTGCTCGATCGCGCCGGTGACCGCCAGCTCACGGCCGCTCAGGCCCGATTCGCCGACGCCCGAGATGCCCTCGTCGGTGTCGACGGTGACGAACAGGTTGTTGCGCGCGCCATTGAAGACGGGGTACGCGTCGATCGCGGTGATCTTCATCGAACGTTCCCCAGAGGGGACCCCCAGAGGGTGGGAAACTGAGGCATCGCCGCCAGGTTACCGGGTGGTGCGCTGGCGAAAGGCTTCGTACAGCACCAGCGAGCCGGCAACCGAGGCGTTCAGCGATTCGATGCTGCCGGGCAGCATCGGGATGTGGACCAGGCCGTCGCACGTCTCGCGCACCAGGCGGCCCAGGCCGCTGCCTTCCGCGCCGACGACGAGCGCCAGCGGACCGCTCAGGTCGGTGTCCCAGTACGGCTGTGCAGCTTCGATCGCCAGGCCATAGACCCATACGCCGCGCTGCTTGATCTGGCCCAAGGAGCGCACCAGGTTCGTCACGCGAGCCACGCGCAGGTGCTCGACGGCGCCGGCCGAGGCGTTCGACACGGCCGGCGTGACGCCGACCGCGCGATGCTCCGGCAGCAGCACGCCGCCGACGCCGACGGCCAGGGCCGTGCGCAGCAGGCTGCCGAAGTTCTGTGGGTCCTGCAGGCTGTCGAGCGCGAGCAGAAACGGCGGCGGCTGCTCGTTTTGCTCGAGCCGGTCATCCAGCGGCTGCTGGTCGTCGGGCTGCAGCAGGTCGTCCAGGTGGACGTAGGCGAACGGCCCGGCTTCGGCCACCACGCCCTGGTGGTGGGCGCCCGCCACGAGCTGGTCCAGGCGGCGGCGGTCCACGACCTCGACGCGCGCGCCGCCGCGCTCGGCAGCCCGCGTCAGCTCTTCGAGGCCGTGAGCGCCCGAGGCCACCAGGACACGCCGGATCGGGCGGCGTCCGGCGCGCAGCGCCTCGACCACCGCGTTGCGCCCGTAGAGCCACTCCATCGCCGAGGCGCGCCCCCTGGGGATAGTAGTCAGGCCGGGCGCAGCGCGGTATCGTATACGTGCCATAGATAGCGGCCATAAATCTCGGTTATGGAAGTAGCCCATGGGAATGCAATTGGCAATCGGCATTGGTGGCGCGGCGGGCCAGGGCATTGCCACCCCCGGCGACATCCTGGCGCGCCTCTTCGTGCGTCGCGGTCTGCACCTCAAGACCTACAACGCCTACCAGTCGATCGTGCGCGGCGGCCACATCCTGCTCACCCTCAAGACCAGTGACCAGCCCGTCCTGAGCACCGGCGACACGCTGGACCTGCTCATCGCGCTGAACCAGGACACGGTCGACCGCCACCTCCGCCTGATGCAGGCCGGCTCAGTGGTGCTCTTCAATGCCGACAAGATCCACCCGGGCACGCCCGCCGAGGGCGTCCAGCTGTGCCCATTCTCGGTCAAAGGGCTGGCGCCGGCGGCCAAGGGCGACCTGGTGCAGAACACGATCGCGCTGGCCGCCGCGCTCTGCCTGATCGGGGTCGACTTCGAGATCCTCGAAGAGATCCTGACCCTCCAGTTCCGCAAGAAGGGTCAGGCGGCCATCGACGAGAACGTGGGCGTGGCCCGCGCCGGGTACGACTATGCTGCCACCCACTTCACGCCATTCCCATTCAAGCTCCCGCAACTGGCCACACCGCTAGCGTTCGTCGACGGCAACTCGGCTCTGGCCATGGGCGGCGCTGCCGCCGGCGTGCGCTTCTACTGTGCCTACCCGATGAGCCCCTCGACGGGCGTACTGCACTGGATGGCGCGCCACGCTCAGCAGCTGGGCATCATGGTGCGCCAGGTCGAGGACGAGCTGGGGGTCATCAACATGGCCATCGGCGCGGCGCACACCGGCTGCCGCGCCATGTGCGCCACCTCAGGTGGCGGCTTCGCGCTGATGAGCGAGGCGCTCGGCGCGGCGGCGATGATGGAGGTGCCGGTGGTGTGCATCAACGTGCAGCGGGCCGGCCCCGCCACCGGTGTACCGACCAAGACCGAGCAGGGCGATCTCTGGCAGGTGCTGGGCGCCGGCCAGGGCGACTACCCGCGCATCATCGTCGCGCCGACGAGCATCCCGGACTGCTTCAAGACGGTGCCTGAGCTGTTCAACCTGGTCGATCGCTTCCAGTGCCCGGGCATCATCCTGTCGGACCTGGTGCTCTCCGAGGGCCGCTCCAGCGTCGATCCGGCCGAGCTCGACTTCACCGTGCCAATCGATCGCGGCGCGCTGATCCCGGCAAATGGCTCAAATGGGC
>CBJLVJ010000522.1:0-3450 GCA_966426465.1 uncultured bacterium
CGACTCGCTCGTGTGTACCAGACATAGTCATAAGACAAACTCAACAATAGGGCAATTACGGCTGCTGCCGCAACTTGTAGCGCTGCGTCTTGCCCGTGCCCGTCTTCGGCAGGTCGCTCACAAACTCGACCCAGCGCGGCCGCTTGTAGTCGGCCAGCCTGGCGCGCACGAACTCCTGCAGCTCGAGCGCCAGCTCGGCCGAGCCCGCATAGCCTGAGGCGCACACCACGTAGGCCTGCGGTTTGATCAGCCGATCGTGGTCCTCTTTGCCGACCACGCCCACTTCGAGCACGGCCGGGTGCTCCATCAGCGCGTTTTCCACCTCGACCGGGCTGACCCAGATGCCGCCGACCTTGAGCATGTCGTCGCCGCGCCCCGCGTACCACAGGAAGCCGTCGGCGTCCTGGTAGTACTTGTCGCCGGTGCGGATCCAGTGGCCCTCGATCGTGTCCTTCGTCTTTTCATGCTTGTTCCAGTAGTAGGCGCAGGTCGAGTCGCCCTTGACCAACAGGTTGCCGATCTCGCCGACGGCCACGGGCTGGCCGTCCTCGTCGACGATCTTGCTCTCGTAGCCAGCCACGGGCTTGCCGGACGAGCCCGGACGGATCGCGCCCGGCTGGTTCGACACGAAGATGTGCAGGATCTCGGTAGATCCGATGCCGTCGAGGATCGTGACGCCGAACCTTTTCTGGAACCGCTCGAACACCGCAGGCGGCAGCGCTTCGCCGGCCGAGACGCCCCACCGAACCGACGAGAAGTCACACGCAGCGTCGTTCGCCAGCAGCATCGCGTAGTTGGTCGGCACCGAGAAGAACAGCGTCGGCCGGTGGCGGGTGACGACGTCGAAGACGTTCGGCGCCGTCGGCGGACCTGGAAACAGGATGGTCGTGGCGCCAACGCCAAACGGAAAATAGAGCGCGTTGCCGAGACCATAGGCGAAGAACAGCTTGGCCACGCTGAAGCAGCGGTCCTGCTCGGTGATGCCCAGCACGCTGCGCGCGTACAACTCGGTGCACACCAGCATGTCGTGGTGCAGGTGCACGCAGCCCTTGGGTGAGCCGGTGCTGCCGGACGAGTACAGCCAGAACGCCGTGTCGTCTTTCGTGGTGGGTTCCGCCTCGAGCTCGGCGGAGGCCCCCGCGAGCAGCGCGTCGAAGGCGTGCGTCCCCGCAGGAGCGTTGCCAACCACCACCACGTCGCGCAGGTAGCGGAGCCGCTCGCGCGGGATCGCCTGGAGCTGCGGCAGCAGCCCTTCGCTGACGACGACCACGCGGGCGCGCGAATCGTTCAGGATGTATTCGTAGTCGGCGGGCTTGAACAGGGTGCTCGTCGGGATAGGCACCGCGCCGATCTTCATGGCGCCGAAAAAGCTGTAGGCGTACTCGGGACAGTCCAGGAGCAGCACCAGCACGCGCTCCTCGATACGCACGCCGAGTGTCTGGCGCAGCGCGTTGCCGAAACGGTTCACACGTTCGAGCACCTGGCGATAGCTGACGCGCTGATCGCCACATTCGATGGCAACGTTGTCGCCGCGGCCCTCCGCCACGTTCCGGTCGACGAAATAGGTGGCGGCGTTGAACTGCATCGGGATCGAGCTTGCCGTGAAGCTGCCTGGACTCAGCTGCGTGACTGTCATCGCCTTACCTCCCCATTGCGTGCGCATTACTCTACTGCAGCCCTGGCCGCCAGGCCCGCCGCGCGCACCAGCCGATCGCGGGCGCGGCGGTCCCACGGCTGCCAGAACGCCAGGCGCACCAGGTGATAGATAGCCCACCAGGCCACGGCAAGAATGATCGCGCTGGCGGCATAGGCGGGAAACGCCAGGAGCTGATCGATCAGGTCGGCGGCCGGCGGGAACAGGCCTCGAAGAAGGTTCTCGAGGGTCGTCAGCAGCGCAATTGGCGTCGACATCAACCACGGCCCTGGCACATCTTTCAGGGAAGTCGTCGGCGAGATACCGCGCAGGATCAACTGGAGCCATGCGGCCACGGTCATGCCAATGCCGCCCAGGATGGCCAGGGCCCGTAACAGGGCCACAATGGCGACGCGCTCCCGCCGCTCACGCGCGGCGCCTGTCCAGCCTGTGGCCCAGAACGGCGACTGGGTGTGGTCGAAGCAGTCGATTTCAGCCGCCAGACGGGGCAGCACCTGCTCGTCGTTTCGCCAGTACCCACCGTGGTCGCTGAGCACGTTCATCTCGTTGGTGACTTCGACGCTGAGCGGAGTGGTCCGCTCGCCCACCTGGCGCGCCGCCTCGCCAGTTGGCAGGTAGACCCGCACACCCGGCGGCGGATCGATCGGCCCGGCCGCTACCGGATCGAACGATGCCCAGATGTCGACCCACACAACGTCGCCCGTCAGCGGACCGTGCAGGCGCCTCAGGCCTGGTTTCACCAGCCACGACTTGTTGAGGCCTTCGCCGAGTGTGATCAGCTTGCGCACCTTGCGCGCCTGCTCGCCGAATTCGGGGTCGGTCAGCATGGCGAAGCTCACGACGCAGCCTTCGGAATGGGCAACCACGGTCACGTCGGCGCACTGCTCGTGGCTGACCAGCCAGTCGACGGCGTCGGCGGCCCGTCTTCGAATGTTGGCCGACTGGATCTCATCGTCGACGAACATGCGGAATTCGCCGGCGTCGATCACCAGCAGCGGTGTGATGAGTCGCAGCAGGACCCAGTTCTGAAAGGGCTCGATCGGGATCTGCGCGAGCACCATCAGCGGCACGAGCAGCACGTAGCCGGCAATCGCCGCCAGCGGATAGAGGACGAGCAAGCCCACGCTATTGAGCAGGTCGATGGCCTGAACCCAGCCTGGCGGTTGGCTCGGATGCCCGACCGGGTGGAGCAGCCGGTCGATGCGCTCGGCCACCGAGCGTCGAAGCTGAGCGACAATGTCCGCCAGGTGCACCCACGACCAGACCAGCATCGTCTGCAGGTCCGGCTTGCGGTTGCTGGTGGACCACCACACTTCGGCGACAGACCAGCGGTGGTCGGGCAGCTCGAAGCGGCTCCAGGGCGGCCGGTCGGCCTGGCCGATGTCGATTGGCGCGAAGCTCAGCTCGGTGCGGCCGATGCGAATCGGGTCGACCGGGTCGAAGGCGTTGTACCAGCGCTGGAGCCAGTCGAAGAGTGGGTCACCAATGTCCAGGATGGTGTCCGATTTGCGCTGCTCGCCGACCCCGTGGATCACCACGATCCCGCGGTTTCGACGGGCGCTTCCTCGCTCTATCGGCGTGGTGTCTGCCACGCGGCGTGATCCTACCTCGGCCGCACGGCTGATTCAGCCATGTACGCCGCCTGGGCGAACACGGACCTGCCATAATCGCTGTCGGCCGAACGATGATTGACCTGAATGGCGTGCGCCTGCGGAACCGGGTCGTCACGTCGTCGAGTCTGTTGGGCTACGGCGCGCCGCGGGGGCGATTCGCGCTGTACGGTCTGAGTCCGATCG
>CBJLVJ010000523.1:0-3440 GCA_966426465.1 uncultured bacterium
CAGGACGAGAACGCGTATTTACGGAGTCGATCCGAGAGTTTGCTCGAGGTCTACGCGCCAGTTCGGGAGCAAGACAGCGTTGGCCGCGTGCTCGCCGCAATCGAGTTTTATCAGAGTCCAGACGACGTCCTGAATGAGATTGCCAGCGAGCGCTTGCGGTCCTGGGCCATCGTCGGCGCGGTCACCCTGGCGGTATACCTGCTGCTAGCTGGCGTCGTGCAGCGCGGCAGCGCCGTGATCGCTCGACAGCAGGCCGAGCTGAGCAGTCATGTCAGCGAGCTCGAACGGCTGCACGAGCGGCTGCGTAGAGCGGCGGGGCGGACGACCACTCTCAATGAGCAGGCGATGCGGCGTACTGGGGCCGATCTGCACGCCGGGCCCGGGCAGGCACTGGCGCTGGCCCTGCTCCGGCTGGATGCGATCCATCGCCGATGTGACTGCGGCTGCCTGGTCGAAAACGAGCTGGAGACGCTGCGCAGCGCGGTGACCGATGCGATGGGCGATTTACGGTCAATCGCGGCCGGTCTGCGGCTGCCCGAGCTCGAACCGCTCAGCGTGGTCGACGTGATCCACCGGGTGGTGAGGACGCACGAGCGTCGATCCGGCAAGTCGGTTGCGCTCGAACTTGGCGACCTGCCGGACCAGGCGCCACTGGCAACCAAGATCGTGCTGTTCCGTACATTGGAAGAGGCCCTGTCCAATGCCACGCGTCACGGCCAGGGGGCGCATATGAGCGTCCAAGCCGAAGTGCAGGGCTCGGGAAAAAAGACCCTGGCGCTACGCGTGACCGATGCCGGTCCGGGCTTCGCGCCCGAGCTGGCGTTCGCGGAGGGCCACCTCGGGCTCGCCAACAGCCGCGAGCGGGCTGAGCTGCTCGGTGGCAAGATGGTCATCGACTCGGCGCCTGGCGACGGCACGCGAGTCGAGCTTCGCTTACCGCTAGCGCGCGCTCGCTGACGAAAACTGAGTGAGCGCGACGCGAGCGTGGCCGAACGCCTCCTCGAGGGCTTCGATCAGCTCGATCGCGCCACCCAGGCTGCCGGTTCGGGCGAGCCGCTCGAGCTGCTCGCACAGCGCGCCAACCTCCAGCGCGCCGAAGTGCTCGGCCGCTCCACGGAGTGCGTGGGCCGTTTCGTTGAGTGCCGTAGCGTCGTGCTGAGCGGCGGCCTCGCGCAGGGCGATGAAGCGCAGCGGCGCATCTGCCACGAACTGAGCGATCAGCTCTTCCACGGCGTGCTCGCGACCGGGCCGGTTCAGCGGCAGCAGGCGCCTCAGCCTCGCGCGGTCGATGGGGCCGTTCGGGTGATGCTGTTTGCCCGCGGCTGGTTCTGGCTCAACGCATGATGCTGGAGCATTGGCTGCGCTCAGAACACGGCAGAGCGCAGCGCGCAGCTCCTCGATGTGAACCGGCTTGGAGATGTAGTCGTCCATCCCGGCCTGGAGACACCGCTCACGGTCGCCCTTCATGGCATTTGCCGTCATAGCGATGATCGGCGTGCGCCGAGCGGAGCCCTCACGGCGCCGGATTTCGGCAGTCGCCTGGAATCCGTCCATCTCGGGCATCTGGCAGTCCATGAGCACGGCGCTGTAGCTGATCCGGTGCAGCGCGTCCAGCGCCTCGAAGCCATTTGCCGCGACGTCAGTCCGACAGCCGAGCCGCTGCAGCCAACCCGCGGCGACCTGCTGATTGATCGGGTTGTCCTCGACCACCAGGATGCGCGGCGCGCTGGAGAGCTCGGCAGCCTCTAGGGGTGGCCACTGGCCGGCCCGCTTGTCGGGCAGCATTGTCGGCTCGTCACTGGCCAGCTCTGGCTCGCTCCTGGCCGCGACGGCGAAAGGAACCGTGAACCAGAATGTGCTGCCCCAGCCGATCGTGCTGTCGACGCCGATCTCGCCGTGCATCAGCTCGACCAGCCGCTTCGAGATGGTCAGCCCGAGGCCGGTGCCGCCGTACTTGCGGGAGGTCGACCCGTCAGCTTGCGAGAAGGGCTGGAACAGATGGTCGTGCGCATCTGAACCGATGCCGATGCCGGTGTCCTGAACGTCAAAGCGGAGCAGCGCCGCCTGGTCGGCCTCGGACGCGAGGCGCACGCGCACGACGACCTCGCCGCCCCGGTCGGTGAACTTGACGGCATTGCCGACCAGGTTGACCAGGACCTGGCGCACACGACCTGGGTCGCCCCGCAATCGCCGGGGCACGCTCGGGTGGACACGCGCGATGAGTTCGACGCCCTTGCTGCGAGCGCGTTCGGACATCAGGTGGACCACCTCTGAGACGAGCTCCCGAACGTCCAGCTCCACGACTTCGATCTCGATCTTGTCGGCCTCGATTTTCGAGAAATCGAGGATGTCGTTGATGATGCCCAGCAGGAGCTCGCTGGACCGTCGCACGGCGTTGGCCTGGCTGCGCAGCTCGGGGCTGAGTCCACTGTCGAGCATCAGGCCGGTCATGCCGATGATGCCGTTCAGCGGCGTGCGGATCTCATGGCTGACCATGGAGACAAAGTCGCTTTTGATCCGAACGGCCTCTTCGAGCTGGCCGACCAGCGCGCGCAGGTTGCGACCCATGCCCTGGAAGGCGGTCCCCAGGACGTCGTCGGGCCCGTTGGGCTCGACCTCCTGGCTCAGATCACCCTGAGCGATGGCATTCGCCACGCGGGCCATCTCTTGCTGGTACTGCACCATCTCCTGGAAAGCAGCGGCCATGTCGCCGACTTCGTCGCTGGAGGCGACGCGAATGGTTTGCTCGAGGTTGCCTCGGGCGAGTCCCTTCGCGGCGGCGGCTACCTGGCGCACAGCATTGGCGATGTTTCGCGAAACAAAGAAGCCGATCAGAAATGCCAGACCCACCGCGCCGAGCGACAGGCCGATGGCGAATGCGCGGGTTTCGTCGTACGTCGACAATGCCGCGGCCTCGAGCGTCCTGGCGACTTCACGTTTCTTGGCGATGGCTGCGTCAATGCTGTCGTCCAGGTCTCGGGCGAGGCGCGCGCCGACGGTCTGGTACGACGTCAGCGCAGCCTGGCGGTCGCCCGCGTCCATCGCCCCGAACACGGCCTGGTCGCGCCACTGCGCGTAGGCGTCCCAGGCCGCGGCGAGGGCGCCCAACGTCGGCACGTCCTGACGGTCGGTGTCGGCCTCGTCCATCTGCTTGACCAGGTCGGCGAGCTTCGCGTCGGTCGAGACGATCGACGCGCGCAACCGCGTGCGTTCCTCGGGATCTTCCGTCAGGAGGTACGACAGCAGGTCGGAGCGGGCCTGCCAGGAGTCATCCGAGTACGTGGCGAGCAGGTGCGTGCCGCCGAAGACGTCGATGTACATCGTCAGCTGCGACTCGTTGAGCGTCTGCATCGTCAGCAGGGCGTATACGCCCAGCACGCCCGTACACAGCGCTACAACAACGAAGCCAGCCAGAAGCTTGGCGCGCAGACCAACCCGCA
>CBJLVJ010000524.1:0-3430 GCA_966426465.1 uncultured bacterium
GTCGCTCAGCGCCCGGGCCGCGCGCGCGTCGTCCCTGCACTCGAAGTAGCAAAAGAAGGCCGCGCGCTCGCCGTGACGTACGTTGTGTCGGTGATAGACGTGCGCCAGCGCGCGCCCTACTGGTCGTCCCTGGCCGTCGCGTGCCAGGAGCGGCGCACCGTTGCCGTGGCGGAAGAAAGGGTTCTTTCGATAGTCGAGCATTCGCCGCAGCTCGGCGTCGAGCGGCGACACCCACGGGCTCGAGGAGGGGTAGACCTCACCCCGCGGGAGTGCGAGCCAGGCATCCGCGTCCGCCCTGGTGCGTACCGGCAAGACCTGCACGTCGCCCATCACCGGCCCTCCACAAAGGGGCCCGGCGAAGTGAACGGGACGATGTAGCGGCGCTTGATCCGGGTACGGTTGCCGACGAAGGGGCCCTGTCCAGCGGAGTGCAGCCGAACCAGGAGCTCGCCCGCGCTCGCGTCCTCGGCGATAGCCGCGCGGAAGTCCCGGTTGCTCTGCTGCAGTCGGTCAAGAATGCGCCGCCGGAGCCGCTCGGCTAGCTCGCCCTGATCGACGGCGGCGGCCTCATGCACCTCCACGTGCACGCACGGGCGCTGCTCGCCAGCGCCCACGTCGACCAGCTCGAGGCAGTAGGCACCAAGCTGCCGCTCGTCGTCAGCGTCACCAAAGAGCGCCTCTTCGATGTCCTCCGGGTAGATGTTGGCGCCCATGTACGAGAGCGTGCTGTCACTGCGACCGAACAGATACAGGAAAGGCAGCCGGAAGACAGGCTGGCCGGGGCGGCGGCAGGCGGCCACCGGGTCCAGGCCGAATTCGCGCAGCACCGCCAGCACGCGATCGAACGCGATCACGCCGCCGCTGTCGTGGATGTTGTAGCGGATGCGCGGTGAGAGCACGCCCAGCCGGTTGATCGTGAAGATGAGCTCTCCCTGCGCATTGATCTCGATGTAGTGCTCGAGCGGGTTGTACTGGAAGAGCATCGGCAGGCGCGGGTCGTCGCCGAAGAGCGCCGCGTGCAGCCGGCGATCGGCCGCCGTCCGCTTGCGCACCCACACCGTGATGGGGAACTCGGCGGCGATTCCGATGTCGAGGTCAGAGGCGCCGTAGCCGGAGTAAACCGCGTCGAACGACCGTTCGAGGTAGGTACGCAGGCCCTCCGTCATGCCCTCACCCCCGACCATGCCGGTGATCCGGTAGGCCCGCCAGTCAAAGCCTCGCGTACGCCCCTCGTCAACCAGATGTTTGAGGAAGGGCGGATAGCCGGTGAGGACATAACGGTAGCGTGGGCCGAAGAACTCGAGGGTGTAGAGGATCTTGTCGATGTCGGGGCCGGTGGACTTGACCATGCCGTTGAAGCGCATCGCCTCCCCCACGTTCACACCCGTGGCCCAGGCTCCCATCGAGAAGCCGTTGATGGTGATCACGCCGGTGCCGCAGTAGTAGCGCGTGAACTGGTGCATCAGCCGGTGCACGTCGCGCAGCTCGGCCGCGCTGCGCACCCAGTTGAACGGCGTGCCCGAAGCGCCCGAGGACTCGTCGATCTGGGTCCCGACCAGCGGGATCCTGCCGTCCAGGCAGCGGTCCTCCGTGCTGAACGCCTTGACATAGGTCGTCTTGTCGGTGACCGGTAGCCGTCGTAGACGCTCGGCAGGCGGCAGCCCGGGACGGTCGGACCAGCCTGTGCGCTCGAGGAGCATGCGGTACGCAGGCACGCGCAGCCGCGCCTGCTCAGCGGCGCGCCAGGCGGCGTGCGGGCTCAGGTCGTCTAGCAGGCCCAGCCCGGCTTCCGCGGACCGCAGAAACAACCCGTAGTTGCGCAGGGCGATCTGCTGGCCGAGATCGGCGAGTCTCAACGCCAGTCCTGCGGTCTGACCGCGCAGCAGTCTCTGCTGGAAGGCCGAGCGCGCGTCCCTCTGTCGAGCTGTCGAACCCGGGCTGTGCACCATCATCGATTCCCCTCTGCCAGGCCAGATCGCGACGAAGCGCGCCCCTGCGCAACACCGCGCCTCAGAGAATCCCCGAGCCTCAGACAGAATTCGTCGTTCGTCCCAGACGGTGCGACCGCCAGCTCGCAGCCACTCTGCGAGCTGCTCATGGCCGGTCCCCACCGCGCCAGCGCCCGCACGGCCTAGCGGGTGCGGGTGTAGACGACCGGCACACCGATGGTGCCTGTTGGACCGCAGACATCCTCACGGTACCACCTCCGTCAGTGGATCGATGCTGTCGCTGGCCCAGGTTTGCACCCCATCGGGCGTGAGCGCCCAGTGGGTGGTGCCGTCGGTGAAGGTGGGCGTGTTGCTGCTCTTGCGGTAGAAGGCCAGACCGGTGGTGGTCCGCTGGAGCGTGTCACCGCTGACCGAATCAGGGTGTTCGCACTCGAGCGGCTGTCCCATGGCCTCACCAAGTTGGTCTTGCAAGGCTGCAAACCCGCCACTGAACTGCGGCGACTGGCCAGCGGTGCAGGACGTTGCCAGGTCCACAGCCGAAAGCGTTGGCACAGGCGTAGGAGACGGCGGCGCTGTCGGAATGAGCGTGGCCGCTGGAGCAACCACCGCTCCTGAGGGCGCGTTTGGTGCAAGGGCCAGAGCCGAGCGAACTCGGGACTCCTCCAGGTGGGCGAAATGCAGCGCCTGCGCGGCGAGATCCGCGTCCTGACCGGGCACGGCTGCGGCGCCGACCCAGATCACGACTGTGCCGACGCGGAACGCATAGCCGATACCAGCTGCGCTGGACGTGGATTTGGTGGCACGGACTACCGGGCTCTCGCCCAACTGCCACGTGTCGCCTGTCCCGTCCTCGAGCGTATACCCGTTGTCCCGCTGGAAAAGCGCCTCCTGCACGACGAGTGCTCGGGCGACCTCCGCGTCTGGTGCCACAATGACCGAGAATTCGGCGGCCCGGGTCGCAACCTGACCAGCCCCGCTGACATAGAGTGCCCCGTACGATGTCGCGTCGCCCGACGGCTCGGGGTGGCCGACCTGCCACTCGGGCCCCAGGTCAGCTGGCGCCACCACCAGCGTCCTGGTGTCCAGCGCTTGCGTGGGTGCGGGAGTAGCCGTAGCGGGCGGTGGTGTGGGCGAAGCGACCAGGCTGGCGACGGCGGTGCGGACGCGGGCCTGCTGGCGCTGGGCGTAGCGCAACGCCTGATTGGCGAGGTCCGTGACGCCGGGCTGGCCCGGGCCCTTGAACCCTCCGACAAGCACCCGAAGTGCCGCGGGGCCGACCCGAAACGCATACCCGACGGTCGTGCTGTCTGAACTCGACAGGGTGAAGCGCAAGGTGGGGCCGTCGCCCAGGTCAGTCGGGTTCAGCGTGTCAACCTGCAACGTGCTGTCTTTTTGCTGCGGCGGGACAAGCCCAGGGACGACCTGTCGCGCCAGGTCGGAGTTCGGCTGCAACACGACGCCGAATTGCGCCATCTGCACAG